>CAWUNX010000333.1:0-4342 GCA_963923905.1 uncultured Methylocucumis sp. | reverse complement strand
TTGATTATGTATTATCGCTCATTTCTTGGTATTGGCGTTGATGGAAATAGCCCTAGCAGTGTAATATCAGATCTTGTCGCTAGAGTTAAAGTATGTGATTCTACTATTGGCTTGGAGTCAAACTGTAAAATTTATACAAACCCTGCAACAAGCGTCAAAACAGTTAAGCCGACAGGCTTGTTACAACAATACGGTGATGTAGATGCCGAAAGACGCGTACGCTTTGGCTTAATGACCGGTAGTTACTCAAAAAACAAATCGGGAGGCGTGCTTCGTAAAAATATTGGCCTTATTAGCAATAATAGTAGCTACGACATAACCAGCTCCAGCGTATGTGGTAATAATAATTCTCAGGATGAAATTGATGTATGTACTGGCGGGTTTATTAATCAAGGCAGCTCAAACGCGGGGATCATAAACACGTTAAACCGGTTAAGAATTGCTGGCTTTACTTATTCTAGCAGTGGCACCAATGCCAGTTACCAATACTCGTGTAATAGTCCAGGTATTTCTATTGATTCATTAGCCAACGGCCAATGTGTTGACTGGGGTAACCCGCTAGCAGAGCTATATTTAGAAAGTTTACGATATTTTGCAGGCTCTGGCTCTACCCCAACTACAGCATTCGATACTGACGACTCTACTTATTTAGCTGCCTTGCCTAAACTCAGTTGGACTGACCCGCTTCCATCAGACCAATGGTGCGCATTATCAAATATAATTGTTTTATCGACAGGTCTTAACTCTTTTGACAATGATGAGCTAACCAGTTTTACACCAAGCGGGGGCACAGCAATCGATGCAGCAACGCTGACAAATACCATTGGTAGCGCTAGTTACGAAAATATTAATGGCGGCTCATATTTAATCGGTGACAACGGCTCCACATCAGATAATCAATGTACTACTAAAACCATTAGTAATTTAGCCACTGCTAGAGGTATCTGTCCTGAAGTGCCCAGCATCCGAGGCGGATACAATATCGCGGGTTTAGCCTACGCCCCCAAAAAAATTGATTTACGACCTGCGTATGCAAGCCAGCGCAATACCCGCTGGGGCGCGACAGGTATCAATAAAGACTGGGCATTGCGGCAGCCTATTACCACCTATACTGTGCAATTAGCTGAATCACTCCCTAGCTTCTCATCGACTTTAGATTCTGGCTCTATCACACTGTTACCAGCTTGCCAAGCAAACAGCACTAGCTCCGCGACCTGGCCAGCTACTTCAGGCTGGCGTAATTGCTCATTAACCAACTTATTTGTTAACGATAATGTTGCCACCATAGACGTAGGAACGGACACCAGCGCTAAATCCAAGACGTGTAGCGGTAATGGCACAACGTCAAAATGCTTTACCATAGCCTGGGAAGACTCAACCTGGGGTAATGACTATGATATGGATGTTTTGCAGCGACTAGGCTTTTGCATAGGTTCAGCTTGTAGTACATTTAAAATGCTTTGCCCAACTACAAGCTCAGCTTATGCCACTGTTGGTCCTTGGGCCAGCGTTGCTTCTAATAAGATGGTAATCGCCACATGTGCAATTCAGGCTAATGCCGGTCATGCATTAACGTTTGGTTATACCTTAACCGGCACAACAGCTGACGGCCCTTACTTCCCAATACTACGCCCAGGTGGAAAAAACTTTAACGTAGGTAGTGTGCTAACTTCTGGCATATCCACACCGGCAAGTTCAACATATACCCAAGGAACGTCAACAGCGTCATTATTGCAGAACCCACTCTGGTATGCTGCTAAATACGGCGGCTTTACAGAATCGGACCCCAATTCTAATCCACCCCAACCCAACCTATTATCTGAATGGGATGCCCAAAATAATTTAACTGGCGCAGCTGGCGCAGATGGTCAGCCCGACAATTACTTTAATATTCGAAACCCTGCTAATTTAGCCAAGGCACTAAGCAGCGTTTTCGATCGTGCTTCACAACCTGACGCATCCTCTTCGTCTGTCGCAACCAACTCAACCAACTTAAAAGTTAAAAGCCGTATTTTCCAGGCAAAATTTTCCAGTGCTGATTGGAGCGGTCAACTAATATCATACAAAATCAACACTAGTGGAACACTTGGTGTAACAGAAGAATGGGACGCTGGGCAAATTATTAACTCACAAAGCTCGCGAGTGATTATCACCAAGGGAGCTTCAGGCGATGGGGTCCCTTTTCAATACAGTAGTACCGAACTTACAAGCAACCAAAAAACAGCCCTCAATCAAGACGAAAATGGTATAGCGGACGATTGCGGCGAAGAGCGTGTCGCTTACTTACGAGGTGACACTGGCAATGAAGGCTCAAACTCTCAGACAATGAGTTGTGGCACCAGCACAATTACACGTTTTCGTAAACGCAAAACGAGTATCTTAGGCGATACCGTTAACTCTAATCCTTGGTATATTGGTGCGCCCTCCTCAGGTTATTCTGACGCAATTCATCCGGGTTATAGTAAATTTAGAAACGATTTCAAAAACCGCCCTCCAATAGTATACGTTGGAGCCAATGATGGCATGTTGCACGGATTTAACGCCCAATTAGATTTCAGCTCAAGTGATACTGGCATACCTAGTGTAAACGCTGGACAAGAAGTCATGGCTTATGTACCTAGTGCTGTTTATCAGAATCTGACGCGCTTAAGTTCCCAAACTTATAATAAAAACCATCGTTACTTTGTTGATGGCTCCCCAATGTCAGCCGATGTAGATTTAGACTCTTCTTATGCTGGAACTGAATGGAGAACCGTTCTTATCTCCGGCTTAGGCTCCGGAGGTAAAGGGTATTTTGCCCTTGACGTAACTAACCCAACAGGTATTACCGACCCGTCAGGCGTCACCAACCCTCCGCCTTTTTCTGAAAGCGGTTCAAGCCCTGCAGAGATTTTATTATGGGAGTTTAATAATGATGCCAACATGGGGTATGTTTTTAATATTCCACCAGTTAACTCAGTAACTAACGACGCCAAACAAATAGTTAAGATGGGCAATGGTAAATGGGCTGCTATCCTGGGTAACGGCTACAACAGTAGTTCAGGTAGCGCTGTGTTATACATCGTATTTATTGAAGATGGTATCGACGGAACATGGAGTTCATCAGATTATGTTAGTATAGATACCTTGTCTGGCCCTAATAACGGCTTATCTACCCCAGTTCCTTACGACTCTGATAAGGATGGAATTGTTGATACGGTTTATGCCGGTGATTTAAAAGGCAATGTTTGGAAATTCTTAGTAGGGAAAAATGCCGATAATGAAAGCGACCATGCTGTAGCGGGCGTTAATGAAAATTCTAACACTTGGAAAGTCGCATTTTCTACAAACCCACTATTTAAAGCTGATATTAGTGGCACACCGCAACCTATCATTTCACCACCAGAAATCGCCCCCCATCCTAAAGGTGGTCAACTTGTTCTGGTAGGCACGGGAAAATATCTTGAAAACTCTGATAACACAAACACGTCAACTCAAACATTCTATGGCATTTGGGATCGGAATATTGGAGCCACACCGGTGGGTAGTCGCTCAACTAATCTATTAAAACAGACAATTGATACAACTCAAACAACAAGTGGTGGTACTTATCGCATTGTTAGCAAAAACCCTATTAACTGGCGGCCAGACTCAGGAAGCTACGATAATGCTGACTGTACAGGCACTTGTTCACCAACTCATATGGCTTGGTATATCGACTTGCCAGAAACTAAAGAGCGTACAGTAGGGGCTCCTAAACTCATTAATGGTGTTATCTTCTTTAATTCTTTAATACCTTCTACCGCTATTTGTGATGCTGGCGGAACAGGATGGTTAATGTCTTTAGATTATGTTAACGGCGGCTTAGTCACTAATCACAGCATTTATGATACCAATGCAAGTGGAACCGTTACTAAAGATGATATTCAGGTAGGAGGTGTACAAATCGGAGCAACACCAGGGGGAACTACCCTAATTCAAAATCCAGAAATTTCGTTCTCACCTTCCTCATCATCCGAATCTTTGGCTCCAACAAACGTAGGTCTTGGGGTTTCATCGAACATATCAAGTTTTATGAATATGCAACTTATCAATTTCGACGCAAGGGATTTAGGTAGAATTAGCTGGCATGAACTTATACAACGCAATTAGTGCAATATAGTTTTAACAATCTTAACAAATTTCATAGGAGTTCAGAATGAATCTATTACAATCTGGTATATTAAAATACACCTTGTTAGCATCCTGCCTATTACCAACGCTTATAAAATCAGTTGAGGGTGCAACATTTAAACTCACTGCTTACCCCATAAGGCTATTTCCATCAACGCCAATACCAAGAAATGAGCGATAATACATAATC
>CAWUNX010000332.1:0-4343 GCA_963923905.1 uncultured Methylocucumis sp. | reverse complement strand
ATTATGTATTATCGCTCATTTCTTGGTATTGGCGTTGATGGAAATAGCCTAAACACTTTTATCAGCTCAACGAAAAATGTGTAGTCATTGTCCAATAAAAAAGCGGCGCGTGTCGTATCAATTCCATCTATTAATGGCCAGCGTTGTTCAGGACTTGTTTTCTGCTCTAAGCTAGCGCTGTTTTGCGGCGCGGCGGTGTTAGCAATGACGGGGATGACCCTTTTACGGTATTGCTCTACATGCTGGCGTAAAGTGCGTATTAATAAAGCTGGTTCAATCGGTTTAGTAAGAAAATCATCCATGCCAGCAGCCATTGCACGTTCTCGCTCGGTTGTCGTCGCGCCCGCTGTCAACGCAATAATAGGCATATCTGCAACGTGTAAGTAATAGCGAATGTATTGAGTTGCTTCGCAACCGTCTAAGCCTGGCATTTGCAAATCCATAAGCACACTATCGTAGTTCAGCGAATTGGTTTTTAGCTGGTCAATCGCCTCTTCACCCGATTGGCACAGCGTAACGCTTGCGCCTTCTCTGATTAGTATGCGTTTAAGGACATCGAGATTAATCATACTGTCATCGACAACCAGTACATGCACGCCTTCTAACCAGCGACTATGATTACCTTCTATCAGTGTAGCGTTAAGCACATGCTCAAAACCATAACCGTGGGCATTGACTGCCGCATTAACGCTGTTGAATAGCGCTGAGGGTGTAATGGGCTTGGTGAGAATGCTATCAGGTTCAACATCTTTAATGGCATTGACTAATTCATTATGATCCTGTGCCGTAATCATGATAACGGACGGCATACGCTCCTTACCAATCTGCTCTTTCAACCGTGTTAATGCTGTTAGCCCATCCATAGTTGGCATACGCCAATCCAGTAAAATACAGTCAATGGCATGTTGCTCTTTTAACCTCTGGTTGACAAGCTCTATCATTGCCCAGCCATTATCAACGCCCTCGACTTGCCAGCCTAGTCGGTTCGCAATATGTAATAACATGTTACGATCCACAGCGTTATCTTCGGCAATTAACACGTGTAAAGGCGTAACTGGCAAGTACTTGTTCTGAATGGCAAATACGTCACTAGAAACTTTTATAGGTAACACGATGCTAAATACCGAACCTAAACCTAATTGGCTTTCTACATTGACCGAGCCACCTAAGAGTACCGCGAGTTTTTTTACAATAGAAAGCCCAAGTCCCGTACCACCGTATTGCCTGGTAGTCGATGAATCAGCTTGGATAAAGGGCTGAAACAGCTTTGCTTGTATGTCTGGGGTAATGCCAATACCGGTATCGGCAACAGAAAAATAAAAACGCCTTATTCCTTCAGAATCTGCAGTTTGTTCCTGCTTTATGGTTAAGCAAACACGCCCTTTCTCAGTAAACTTAATCGCATTATTAATTAAGTTGACCAGCATTTGCCGTAACCGATTACTATCTGAAATAAGTGCTGTTGGTATGTCTTGGCTAAGCTGTTCTATTTGAAAGTGAAGGCCTTTTTCAAGCGCTTGTTGTGAAAACATGATGTGTAAATCATGTAACAATTCAGGCAACGAGAAGATTTGCTCACTTAACTCTAGCTCGCCCGCTTCAATTTTAGAAAAATCTAAAATATCATTGACCAGCACCAATAAATCTGAACTCGCAATTGTTATGGTATTGACTTCTTCTTGTTGCTCTTGATTAAGCGGCGTGTAGGTTAGTAAATGCGCCATGCCGATAATCGCGTTGAGCGGCGTGCGGATTTCATGGCTCATCGTTGATAAAAATGCGCTTTTTGCTTGGTTAGATTTTTCCGCTTCCTCCTTAGCTTGCTGTAGTAATGCCTCTTTACGCTTTGCGTCCGAAATATCGCGCATTACCGTTGATAAATATTCAGGTTCGCCTTGTTCATTACGATGTACAAATAATAATTGCGACACGGGGACTTCATGTCCAGCGCGGTGTAATAACGCATTTTCTGAAATCCAAAAACCTTGTCTAAGCACCGCTGGAATACCTTCCTCAATAACGCGTGCCGCAGCCCATTCGGGGTGCATATCATTAATTTTCAGTGTAGAAATATCGTAGTCATCTGGCAAACCGACCATGCGCCGCGCGGCTTTATTGTGGTACAACAAGTGGCCTTGCATATCTGCTCGCCCAATAAAATCGGTTGAAGCATCTAAAATTTGCATTAACTGATTGCGTTCGGAATTAACGCGTTTGCTATCCGTAATGTCCACGATCGTGGCATACGACATAACGTAATGACCTTGACGGTCTTTAACGGCGGTTGACGCCACTAAACCTGACATAATCGAACCGTCTTTACGAACAAAATCAAGCTCTACGTCGTTTAGCTTACCGGTAGCGATTAACGTCGCATAAGCGGTAGTAAATATTTTTGCGCTACTAGGGGTCAGAATTTGTTGAAAAGTTTTGCCTTCAATAGCCACCCTTGAATAGCCTAACCAGCGCAATTGGGTATCGTTGATTTTTAAGATGCAGCCATCAGCACTCAGAGAAAGATAACCGGTTGCAGCGTGGTTATAAATATCTTCAATTTCAGCCAACGCTTGTTTTAATTTATTCTCTGAGTTTCTCTTATCTGAAATGTCGTGAATAATCGCTAATAATAATGGTTTACCAGCCACTTTAATCGGACCCGAATACACTTCGACATCTCGATAATCACCGTTGGCGATACGATGCCTAAAATAAAAATGGGTTTGTTGTTTACTCGCAGCAAGCGCTAGCCGTTGTGCGATTTCTTCATGACTCAACAAATTTATATCAGCGATATTCATTGCGCACAGTTGTTGTTTATCGTAACCATAAAAGTTACAGGCGTGCGAATTAGCGTCGATGATTTTGCCATCTTGTGGATCAATAACGAGTTTAATAGCGCTATTAAACTCGAAAATCTGTCGATAGAATTCTTCTTTTTTTAGCAATTGTTGCTCAAGCAACTTCCTTTCTTCAATATTGCGCGTCGAGCAGAATATATAGTCATGTTCTTGATACCTTAAAGGAATAGCGCTAACCTCGACTGGGACAACTTTACCATGCTTATTGCGGTGCTCAGTTTCAAACTGTATGCGTTGTTTGTCAGAAAATGTTTTAGCAATCAATGTCTTCAGTTCATTAGCAGAAAACTTTGCATCCCATTGGCTAACATGCATTCCTAACATTTCATCGCGTTGATAAGCAAGCATCTGGCAAAATGAGTCGCTAACCTCTTCTATACAGCCTGCTTGTGTGAGTATACAAATTCCGTCGCTTGCGTTTCTTAGTAAGGTTTTGTTTTTTTCACTTTCTTCTTTGAGTAAGCGCTCTAAGTTGACACGTTCCGTAATTTCCCTAACGGTGCAAATCATGCCTGAATATTGGCCATTATGGGTTAGTGGCGAAAGACTTCCTGTTTGCCAAGTGCTTTTTCCTAAAGGCGTGATAACAGGGCATTCATACAGGCAGGGCGACAGTGTTTTGATTGCCTCGGTAAATGGATGTTGAAAATAGTTTAAGGTTTGTTCGGGAAAGCTAAAAATGTTTCTACCTAAAAGCTGACTTACTTCAAGGCCAGAAATTCTAGCCATTGCAGGGTTGGCATAGATAATGGTGTGCTCAGCATCTGAAACCCAGACACCTTCATAAAGAAGGTTAAAAATCGTAAAATCGCACTGAATGCTAGAATTGTTCATCAGCGATACTCGGCGCCTGTTTGCATGGTGTGTAATAAGACTGCTTGTTAAACAATGTGTTAAACATTGCTTAGGACAATAATAAAAGAAAAATTAGCCTGATTTTTAATGACAGTACAAATGTACAAGATATTGATAGATTCTGCCAGTTTCCAGCAGTTATATTTGATTGTGGCTAAAAATGCTCAACCGAAGCGCACAGAAGGTCTTTCAAATTTTAAAAAAGGTCTATGGATTTCGATGAACCTTGTGTGAAAGATGGTTGCTCGCAAAAATTAGAGCTTTAATGTGAGTGAGCCGCATCGTAATAGCTTTACGATGCGGTTATCGCGCAAAATAGAGATGGGTGATACTCGTTTAGGTGTCGTCAGTTTAATTAGGAGTTTACGACAACCCTGTTAAGCATCGCTGATGTTTTTAGTGTCAGGATGGTTTTATTTTATCTGAATAACTAAACCACCATTAGCGGCAGAATCTGCGGTAGGTACGATTTCAGTATGAATTAAGCCATTATTGCTATGCGTGAAGGGCACGACGGGGTTGCTAGCATTAAAGGGGACGCTTGCGGTGAATCCGCGTGGATCAGCTGTGGTTGCAAAAATACCGGTTTTTCCCCAGGCTTGCTGTCTCTTATACACATCTCCGAGCCCA
>CAWUNX010000331.1:0-4351 GCA_963923905.1 uncultured Methylocucumis sp. | reverse complement strand
TCACCCTTCTTAAATTTTAAGACTGGGGGTTTTAAATTTCGGAAATAGCCTTATTCGATATTTATGATTGCCGATAGTGTTGAGGTTATCAGTAAACGATGGGATAAAGGCTTAGAAGATATTAATAGTTTAATTTTTAAAAATGGTTTGACGTTAAGACCCATCATTAAAAGCGGAAAAGCGGCGGGGTTTAATTCAAATCTATCTACCCAAATTCGAGTTAAACTAAAACCTAACCTAATTGAAAGCAAGGTGGAAGTTACTGGTAAAAATAGGGGGTTTCCGCCTATTTATCCGTCTTTTTCAGAGTATATTGCTCGAATGGTTTGCGGTTTAGATGTTAAGGTTTCATTCGAAGGATTTCAAGAACCAAAAAAAACTATACATAATGGAGTGGTCTGGGATGCTAACACATACAACGTGTTGCTAAATCAAATATCTTTTGGTAGAACACAAAAAGATGATCCAATTTTCAATGAATACATTGAAAAGAACCATCACCGATTACGCGTAATTAGGCATGAAGGCAGAATTGCAGGTATTGCAGCCTTGTCAACGAATATTGAGACAATTACAAAATTCTTAGGTGCTTCCGCAATCGGTGGGTTGGTTACACTTAACCAAGAGACCCAAGAACACTTTATCGGATATTTAAACTATAAACCAAAATCAGCGAGGAGAGATGCAATAGAATTTGATGCCCCTATTGAAGTAATTAAAGATTGGGCTAAAGAACAAGTCCGGATATTAGAGAAAGAAAATATCACAGATTATGAAAGGTATGTTGTTGCTAACAATGCTTGTTATTTTTGTGTTGATCCAATATCTATTGCTCGAATAGCTATTATTCAAAACGGAGCCATTGAATTTGTAAGTTACCATCGGCTTGCAGAAATTGCAAAGACTGTATCTGTAGGCATTTTCAAACCAAAGATGCATAATTTCGCAGAGACTCATCATTCTATAACGGATGTGAAAGATATAGTCTTAATCAGACCGCTTATGAATGGGAATTCACTATCACTTAAAAGAGATAAAAATGGTATTCCAAGCAATCCACATAGCGTTATTGGTTGTCTTTACCGTGCAGCGGAGGCTATAGGATGTAATCCTATTTGGTCGATTCAGGAAACTAGTCATCGTAGTTATTTTGGAGAAATGGAATTGCTAGTGTTTTCCTATCATCAGGCGTAACCAGTGATTATGGCTTGAAATTAAAAACAGCTATAGTTGTAAGTTCTGCACTTACTGTGATGAGAAGCCTTTGGTTGTTGGCCAATTCTGGAAGGTATCCAGTGGTTTTGGATAGGCTACCGTGCCGAATATGGCAAGATTATTGTTTAGTTTGTGTTTGGCGTTTCAGTTATGAGTAGTTTAGCTTTCTAAGTAACAAATCAACTCATTATGTAAGTTAAATGATAGTTTAGTAAAACGTTGAATTTCACTGTAAACCTATTGTAAATTTTTTATGACGTCTATATCCTGACTGAGTTATATGGTTTTATTTAAACAAGGAAACTCATGACCACTATTGAAAAGTCTAGTATTGAAGCGTTATTAAAAACATTTATTGATGTTAACCATAACAGAGATTTAATAGCAGCCAAATCGGTTAAGTCGATTGACGTGGATAACAACAACATCACTATTCGAGTAGAGTTAGGTTATCCGGCTAACTCGATTATCGATGACATGAAAGCTGCAATAAAACAACATGTTAGCGTATTGCCGGGCGTCGGTGAGATAAATGTTGATATTACGGTTAATATTATTGCGCATTCGGTACAGCAAACGTTAAAACCGCATCCCCAGGTTAAAAATATTGTTGCTGTGGCTTCAGGTAAGGGCGGTGTGGGCAAATCCACAACAACAGTCAATATTGCACTAGCGTTAGCGGCTGAAGGGGCTAGAGTTGGGATTTTAGATGCCGATATTTATGGGCCTAGTATACCTACCATGCTAGGACTTTCCGGTTCGCCAGAAAGTCATGATAACCGCACGATGATTCCTAAAATGGCTTATGACATACAAACCATGTCTATCGGTTATTTAGTGGCAGCCGATCAAGCTGTTATCTGGCGCGGACCTATGGCAACTAATGCGTTACAGCAACTGCTGCGTGATACCAACTGGGATGATTTAGATTATTTAATCATTGATTTACCACCGGGTACGGGCGATATTCAATTGACATTAGCTCAGCAAATTCCTGTCAGTGGTGCGGTGATTGTCACTACGCCGCAAGATATTGCATTAATCGATGCACAACGCGGTTTAGCCATGTTTGAAAAAGTCAATGTTCCTGTGTTAGGCATTGTTGAGAATATGAGCTTACATATTTGCTCTCAATGTGGGCATGAAGAAGCTATTTTTGGTAACGGGGGGGGGAAGGCGATGGCTGAGGTCAATAAAGTCGATTTGTTAGGCGCGTTGCCGTTAGATATTGCGATTCGACAAGATGCCGACTTAGGACGCCCGACCGTGGTAGCGGACCCCGATAGCCGTACCGCACAACTCTATAAAGAGATTGCGCGCAAAATTGCAGCCAGATTAGCGTTGCGGGCAAAGGATTTTAGCCGTAAATTCCCAACGATAGTGGTGCAAAACACTTAGTCGTGACTAGCTCATACTTTCAAACAACCGCTCAAACTCTTCGACGGGGCACGGCCTATTAAACAAATAGCCTTGGTAATAAGGGCAGCCACTCGTGGCTAAAAAGTCTAGTTGTGCTTGGGTTTCAACACCTTCTGCAATGACTTGTAAGCCTAAGCTGTCGGCAAGCTTAATGATGATAGTTGCAATCGCGGCGTCATTTTGGTCAGTTAAAATATTTTTGACAAAACTCTGGTCGATTTTTAACTGATCAAAAGGCAGTTTTTTAAGATAGTCTAGCGAAGAAAATCCTGTGCCAAAATCATCGAGTGAAAAGGAAACACCTATTTGCTTCAACGCTTTCATTTTCCTAATAATATCGTCTAAATCAGAAGCGATTAGGCTTTCTGTCAGTTCAAGTTTTAGTCTGTTAGGATTCGCGCCCGATTGCCTCAGTGCCATTAACACTTGGTCGATAAAATTATCTTGTTTAAATTGGCTAACGCTGACGTTTACTGCGATGGTGACATGGCTAAATACCGGCCTGTTAGCCCAAGCGGCCAATTGCTGGCAAGCTGCTGTTAAGACCCATTGGCCTAACGGAATAATAAGTCCAGTTTCTTCAGCTAATGGAATAAAATCTGCCGGTGTGACAAAGTTGAGTTGTGGGTGATTCCAGCGCACCAGTGCTTCGCAACCCAAAATACGGCCTGATTGCTCGACTTGAGATTGATAATACAACGTAAATTGCCGTTCTATGATGCCTTTGTGTAAATCTTCTTCCATTAATGCTCGTTGAGTAACCGCTGCCTGCATATCTGCGTTGAAAAAACGTAGCGTGTTACGTCCAGCGGCTTTTGCTTGATACATAGCAATGTCAGATTGCTTTAGTAAACTATCGACGGTTTCATCATCGGCGCTGAATAACGTGATACCAATACTAGGCGAACTGTGATGCTCATGACCTGAAAAATGATAAGGTTGGTTTAAGGCTACAATCATTTTTTGTGCAACCGCTTCAGCACCTAACGCTGCACCTGTCGCGTTATCAGTAATTTTTTCTAACATAACAATAAATTCATCGCCACCTAAACGAGCGATGGTGTCGGCTTCACGGATACACAGTTTTAATCGGTTAGCGACTTCGACTAATAGCAAATCGCCAGTATCATGCCCTAAAGTATCGTTTAGCGTTTTGAAATTATCTAAGTCTATGAATAATAAAGCACCATACAGTTTATGGCGTTTCGCATTGATTAGCGCTTGTTGCAGCCTATCGCGTAATAAGCGTCGGTTGGGTAGTTGGGTTAATGAGTCATAAAAGGCTAATAGTTTGATTTCATCTTCTTGTGCCTTGCGAACGCTAATATCGATATGCGTACCAACATAATTTGTGGTAACGCCATGATTGTCTTTAACGGCGGTAATCGTTAACCATTTGGGATAAATTTCGCCATTTTTGCGTTTATCCCAAACTTCACCTTGCCAAGCGCCGGTGGCATTGACGTGTTGCCACATATCGGAATAAAACGCGTCATCATGTTTACCCGATTTCAACAGATTCATTTTTTGGCCTACTAATTCTTCTACCGAATAACCGGTTGTATCGCAAAAGGTTTTATTAACGCGTAAGATAACGGTTTCTGTATCGGTGATGACCATGGCTTCTTGCGATTCAAAGGCAGCGGCAGCTATTCTAAATTCAGCTTCGGCTTGTTTACGCTCGGTAATATCGATAGCTGAGCCTATATAACCGCAA
>CAWUNX010000330.1:0-4361 GCA_963923905.1 uncultured Methylocucumis sp. | reverse complement strand
GTGCTGAGGCGCGCCAACAAGTTTACCGCTGGCTAATAAAGAGTCACAAACGCCAAGCGCAACAAAGCCGCATTATGAATATGCTGGAAACGGAAGCCTTCTGGGAAATACACCATGCTTGGCAACGCGTAGGCTACCCTTTTGCGGCACTGACACCGTCTTATGCGACAGCCATAGGTGCGTCAGGTGATAGACCAGCCGCATTGGCCGAATTAGTTGGTATCTTACAAAACGATGGCGTGAAACTGCCGATGATACGCTTTGACTATCTACAATTCGCGCAAGGTACGCCTTATGAAACAGTGATGAAAAAACGCCCCGATGAAGGTGAGCGTATTTTTCCGGCTGAAGTCGCAAAAGCGGCGCGTAGTGCCTTAAGCGGCGTCGTTGAAGGCGGTACGGCTTCACGGCTAAACAATGTGTATACCGATCAAAACGGTAAGCCTTTATTAGTCGGAGGTAAGACAGGAACCGGCGACCACCGCAAAGAAATTTGGGGTAAAGGCGGGCGTTTAATTGAATCTAAATTTGTCAGCCGTGCGGCGGTCTTTACATTCTTTCTAGGTCAACGTTTTTTTGGCGTCATAACCGCCTATGTTGCCGGTGAAAACTCAGGTAGCTATCATTTTACCAGCTCGTTACCGGTGCAAATTCTCAAACATTTAAAACCCACATTAACACCGTTGCTACACACCGCTCCGGCAGGTGAAGGCATAAAAACCGGTGAAACCCAAACGTTCCTTGACGCAAAGCCTATTACCAACAAACCCAAGTCTAAACCTGCGGCTAAACCGGTGTTTCAGTTTAAGCGCTCGGATTTTCCCGACTTTAATGACTACAAACCCGCGCCTGCGCCTAAACCTGCACAGCCTCCTGCTCCAGCTTCGCCGGGATATAGAAGAGCGCAAGATGCGTATCCAACCATAACCAAACCCAGCTCGCCCACGCCACCGGTAAAACGGCCAAGCAAACCTGAAACCAAAAGCAAGACAACACCCCCACCTTAAAACAGATAAAAGGGGTTATTGACTAGGGCACGCAATGCGTACCCTCATCGTTAACCCCGTTGGTAGATTTTATTGATGATTTGTGGACAGTAGGACAATCGTGCTCAGCGATGCAAAAGACAGCTTAGCGTGTTTATTTCACGCGTCTAACTAATTGCGTTTCATGAACAGGTTGGTTTTGCTCTAAATAGGCATTTTTAAGCTCTACATAGTGATGAGCAGAATATTCGAGGAATTTTTTCTCGGCAGGCTTTAATGCGCGGATTTGTCTGACAGGCGAACCGACATAAAGATAACCACTTTCTAACTTTTTACCAGGCGGGACTAAACCGCCCGCACCAATCATGACATAATCTTCCAACACAGCATCATCCATGACCACCGCCCCAACCCCGATTAAACAGTAATCACCTACTGTACACGCATGTAGCACGGCTTTATGACCGACTGTGACCCCTTTTCCAATCGTTAGCGGATGACCTTGTGGTGAATAATCTCCAGCATGAGACACATGCAATACCGAACCGTCTTGTATGTTGGTCGCTGCGCCTATCGTGATACTTTCAACATCCCCTCTGACCACTGACATTGGCCAAATTGAAACATCTTCCCCTATATTAACATTGCCAATGATAACAGCACTGTCATCGACATAGACTGACGTGCCTAATTTAGGAAAATGATTTTTAAATGCTTTTATTGGCATTTTTGCTCCTTGTTTTTAGTCAATAATAGGTTGCCATGCAATCAAGCGCGTAATGGCATAAAATTTTAGGTTTATCCAGTGATAAGGTATTGTACCTGTTAATAGCTAAGATTCTTGCCCGATTCAGCCTTATCAAGAAAAAAACATGAAACTCATCACAAAAGATTATCATTATGAAGAATTAATAAAAAAATCTCGCTTTATCGGCTTGCTGTTACCCTGTGATTCAGAAACTGATGCACAGGCCTATATCAAACACGTCAATACGGATTATGCCGATGCTAGCCATGTAGTTTATGCGTATAGAATTAAAACTAGTCAAGGCTTAGTGTATCGTTTTTACGATGCAGGCGAACCCTCAGGCACAGCCGGCAAGCCCTTATTGCAACAATTAGAAGGTAAACAGTTGATGAACGCGCTACTGATTGTCGTTCGGTATTTTGGTGGCATTAAGCTAGGCGCGGGTGGATTAACCCGTGCTTATGGCAATACCGCACGCAAAGTACTAGAACACGCTGAGCTTATGCCGTTTATCGAATCGCTTACCGTATCGATGACGCTCACGTATGAACGCTTGCAACTACTGGAATACACGTTAAAGAAATTAGACGGCAAAATACTCGAACAAGAATTTTCTGGCTACATTCGTTTACAAGTGCAATTACCTAAACCCTCGCTTGCACAATTTAATACCCATTTTGCCGATGCTATTAACACGATTCAGGATAACCCATGAGTTCATTGTGTTTTTTTCGGTTATACTTTTTCCCTATGCCATAAAAACAAAACGATTTGCACACAAGCAGCTCAAGCACCGAAGCACTGAGGCGGTATTATGTCTGAACAATCACATGTTAATTTCTTAATCGCGACACTCACGGTAGTCCGTGGCGATGGCATGGATGCCAGAATTTCCAACGAATATGCTAATCGCGCACCGTTGATTACGATAGATGATGAAGAATTATTCGCTGGACAAATCGGTTCTTATGTCGTGATTCGGCAAGTCACGATTGGCGTTCTGGCCGTCGTGCATAAAATGTGGGAACAAGACCGCTTTGATAGCACCGGGCAACGCCATACCGACCGCTTTATCTCATTAATACCGGTAGGTGAAATTACCGACAGCGGCGCATTTCTGCGCGGCGTGCGTAAATACCCTACTGCTGGTGCCGGTGTTTACGCTGTTGGCTTAAAAGAGATAAACGCGATATTTTCTAAATTCGTCAATTACAATTTTTTAATCGGCCATTTATCGTCGCATAAAAGCTATCATTTAAGTTTAGACCCTCGGTCTTTATTTGGTCGCCACTTTGCTATCGTCGGCCAATCCGGTTCGGGCAAATCATGGACGGTTACCAGCTTGATTCAAAGCACGATTAAAGCCATGCCAAATTGTCACATTATCTTGTTAGATTTACACGGTGAATATTGTTGGAAGGATAAATTCGGCGAGATACATTCGGCATTTGGTAAAAATGAAGTCAATTATGTCGATGCTGTGACGATGGAAATGCCGTATTGGATTATGAGTTTTGCCGACTTAATCGATTTATTTGTTGATAAAGACGATAAAAGCTCATCATTACAAATTTCCTATATGCGTGAAGTCATTCAGCATTTAAAGCGTAAAGAAGCCAAAGAAATCGGCCTACCCGCGGCGACCGTCGATACGCCTATTTACTTTCCGCTCTCGGAATTATACCTGCAATTTAAAAATGCCAACGAAGAGCGCAAGGAATTCGGTAAAGTAGAAGGCGCCTTGTTCGGTCAATTCGACGAATTTTTGATTCGTATGCAAAGCCGGTTAAACGATGTACGGTTTAACTTCTTATTAAAACCTAGAATGCATAAAACCTCTGACAGCCTAGCCAGTTTATTACGGCAGTTTGTCGGTTTAATCGATGGTCGGGCGAATATAACCGTCATTGATTTAAGTTCCGTACCGACCGGTATCGTTCCTGCGGTCTGTTCTCAAGTGGGTCGTCTGGCTTATGAATTCAACTATTGGAACCCAGTGCGGCGCGACTTCCCTATTACGTTAATTTGCGAAGAAGCCCATGCGTATATTCCTAGAGAAAAAAGCAGCCAATTTGAGGGTACTAAACGCATGATGGAGCGTATTGCCAAAGAAGGCCGTAAATATGGCGTGTCAATTGGCGTGGTGAGTCAACGCCCGACAGAACTATCAGAAACCATGCTTGCACAGTGCAGCTCGTTTATTTGCTTACGCACCTCTAACCCTGATGACCAAGCCTATATTAAAAAATTAGTCCCTGAGGCCGAAGGCGATATTACCGATACTTTAAGCTCACTAGGGCGTGGCGAAGCATTAGTCTTAGGCGAAGCTACGCCAATCCCGGTGCGCGTGCAAATTTACCGCCCTAATCCAGAACCCAAAAGTAATGATGTCGATTATTTTACCGGCTGGCGCGAAGGTCCTGATGATTTAGACATTAAAGAAATTGTACAATTCTGGCGTACACAAACGCGTAAAACTTATTAACTTAATAGACGAGCACTCGCTGGTCTCAGGAAAACACACTATGGCAACTAATACCCAATCGATACGTCGTCGCGGCATTTATTTATTACCTAATTTATTTACCACTGGCGCGCTTTTTGCCGGTTTTTATGCAATTACCTCA
>CAWUNX010000329.1:0-4365 GCA_963923905.1 uncultured Methylocucumis sp. | reverse complement strand
TACACAAGGAGTATCGTCGGCAGCGTCAGATGTGTATAAGAGACAGATCAAGTTGGATGCTAAAATCAACAGTATTGGTAACGGCCCTGGGGGGTGGTGGATTTTATTTGAACCCGAACTACATTTAGCCAAGCATATTCTAGTACCCGATTTAGCAGCCTGGCGCCGTGAGCGTATGCCGAAATTTCCCAATTCAGCCTATTTTGACAACGCACCCGATTGGATTTGTGAAATATATCGCCTGGGACGACGCGTATCGATAGAGCGGTTAAAATGCCCATTTACGCCGAACAAGCCGTATTTTGGCTGTGGTTAATCGACCCTGGTTTACAAACTTTAGAAGTCTACCAACGACAAAACCAACACTGGCTACTAGATCCTACTTGGCAAAACGACGACGTTATAAATGCCCCGCCGTTTGCTGATATAAGCCTGCAATTAGCAAACCTCTGGCTACCTGAATTCAATCAACCCAATAACTAACAGGACAAACAATGCAACGCAGCCATTCTGTCGCAAAACGCTATGACTCACCCGAAGGACAATTAGGCTCTGTGATATTTAACGGACACATGCATCTAGGTTATTGGGACACTGAGCCAGCTTACACAACGTATGCCCAAGCAGCGGCAAGATTTACCGACATCATGGTTGAAAAAACTCGTATTCAACCAGGCCAACGCTTTTGCGATTTAGGCTGCGGCTGCGGCGAACCTGCTATTGCACTCGCCAAAACCAAACACTGTTTTGTCGAAGGCGTTACCTTAAGCGAATTTCAACAACAAGATGCACTAAAACGTGCAAAATCGGCCGGTGTAGCCGACAAAACCCGTTTTATCGTCGGTGACGTTTTAGCCACGCCCTTCCCTACGGAAAGTTTCGATGGCGGCTGGTTTTTTGAATCGATTTTTCACATGGGGCATCAACCTGCGTTATTAGCAGCACAAAGCATGTTAAAAAGCGACGCTTACTTAATTATCGCCGACCTTACCCTATTGCCAACCGCCACCAAGGACTTTTTAGTTTACGCAAAAGACAATATACATGCCGACTTCATTGCCGCACACGACTATCCCAAGTTATTAAACGCCTGCGGTTTTGAGCTCATTGAAATCGACAATGTTTCCGAATATGTCATGCCACATTTAGTCCCCACGATAAAAAGCACCATTGCAGAACATGAGCAACTTATCTTAAACACGGTCGGCGCAGACATTATCAATGAAACGATTAAATCATACCAACTGATGAGCGAGCATTTAGACTATGTGTTAGTCACGGCTAAGAAAAAATAATGGCATGTATTGAGAGAGTTAGGCTAGCTGTTGCTTTAATTCCTGAATTAACGCTTCCATTTGTGCTATATATTGCCAACTTTCAGTAGAGTCGATATGTATGATGACAGCGCCCAGACGCTTATTGACAGCTAGAGGTACAGCAATCATTCTGAACCAGCGCTGATGTTGCGCTGAGTGGCAAGGATACTCGGTGACAAACTGGTCTAATTCGCCCGATAAAATACGTCGTAAGCCATTAAGCGTCTCTGCAATAGAGGTATCCGACTCGACAAACTCACAGACATGTAAATAATTTGCGCCGATACCATAATCAGCTGACAACAAGCCATTTTCTAGCGCAAAATCGCGCCATCGGCGATTAATAAAAACAATCCCCCCTTCTGCATTGATAACGACTAAATTAACCGGCAATGCATCAAAAATAGCAGTTCGCATTTCGGTTTGTTTGCGTTGTTCGGCTTCTTTGTCGCGTAATTCGATTTCTATCAATTTACGTTCAGTAATGTCAAAATTAGTACCTATCATTCTTACAGGTCTACCAAGTTCATTGCGTACCAGCTCAGCTTGCGATGATATATAGCGTATCTCACCAGTAGGGCGCTTAATCCGATATTCGGCAACATAACAAGACGAAGCATACAACGCAGCTTGCACATTACTCGTAACAAGCGCACGGTCTTCTGGCACCACAAGGTTCATAAACTCATCATAACTGCCTTGACTGGTCACCTTGTCTAAACCAAAAATACGATATGATTCATCAGACCATACTTGTTGACCACCAAGAATATCCCATTCCCAGCTACCCACATGCGCTATCGTTTGAGCCCGGCGCAAGATTTCTTCCTTCTTCATCAACTCGGTTTGCGCTATTCGTCGCTCAGTAATGTCAAACAAAGTGGATCTCGTCATTACAAACTGGCCGTTTAAATCGTAAATAATCGTAGCATTGAGCGAAACAAAGAAATGGCTGCCATCTTTTCTAATCAATTCTAGCTCTACATCATTAATAAAACCTTGGCGTTTTAACTCTGGATAGTATTGATGAAAGCGTTTTACGCTATCATTCGTCATAAAATCAGTCAGCGCCATTTTGCCCACCACGTCTTCACGGTCGTAGCCTAACCAGTCCAATTCTGTCTGATTAATGCGCTGAATAACGCCATCATTATCCAGCGAGTGATAGCCGCAAGGCGCATAGTTGTATAAGTCTTCAATGACTTTATATGAATTGCGCAACTGCTCTTCGGCCAATTTAGGCTCACTAATATCTTGCGCAATACCAACCATTTTTATTGGTTTGCCCAACGCGTCAAATTCAACTTGGGCCTTAGCATGAACATAACGAATCTGCTCATTGCTATAAACAATCCGATATTCAATATCATACACTTCATCGCCTTGAAGTACCTTTTCGACTAACGCCTTAACTTTTTCTTTGTCTTCTGTATGCAAAAACGCTAAGAAACCTTCATAGTCAAGCTGTAAGTTTTTTATATTAAACAATTTTTTTATTTCATCCGACCATTCAATCTGGTTTTTTTGAATATCCCATTCCCAATTACCCATTTTTGCCATCGTTTGTGCTTCTCTTAAGCGTTGTTCGTTACGCCTAATAGTGTCTTGCGCATGACGACGCTCAGTAACATCCCTAAATACCATAATGACACCGATAATATTTCCTTGACGATCTACAATCGGTGATGCTAATTGCTCAATCGCACATACCTGCTTAAAAGCTGAAATTAGCAGCGCATGGTTAGCTAATAAAACAGCGTTTCGTTCGCGCAAACATTGCTCGACGGGATTTTCAAGCTCTATGCCACTGGTTTCATCAATAACTTTAAAAATGTGGCTAATAGGCTGACCAACAGCTGATGGCGATGAATATCCAGTTAGCCGACTCGCAATAGAGTTTATTGATACAACGTAACCGCTAGCATCAGTAGTAATAACACCATCCATAATCGATTGCAACGTCACTTCTGCCCGCTCTTTTTGCAACCAAATTTCCTGTCTTGTTGCCTCAAGTAGGCGATACGGCTCATGGATAAATTGTACAAATAGCACTTGGTAAAGAAAGAAATAGGCAATGATTTTATAAATATGGCCTAAGAAATTTAAGGTATCGTCGACCTTAATATAACTGGCAAAGCACAGCTCACTAATAGCCATCACGCTTGCAGCCAGTAATAAACCTTGTGTTTGCGTATCGGTACCTAATTGCCTATAGCGCCAATACATCATAAGCGCGACCGACGAATAAATGCCGATTAAAACCAACTCGATGTATACCTTAATCTGACTAAGACCGTCTTGCCAAAACATTGGCAACCACTCTGGATGAGCCAATTCAATCCAATAAACCAGAGCTGTGATTAACAATGAAATAAATAGATAGTGCCAACTCTTAGATTTATCCGCTGGTTTTAACGGCATGACGGCCGCAATTAACATGGACAAGGCAGCGACTAAGCGCGCTGCTAACCAAAACACAATTGCTTTTTGCGGGCTATTGGGACTGACAAATACCGGCATCCCCTGATATGACAATAAATGGGCAAAATCCAGTAAACCAACGGACAAAAAACTAATTCCTAAAATGTCGACACTAGCAGCTCTTTTTCTATCAACAGTATTCCAAATAATGCCAAAAATCATACAGGAAATGACAACAGAAAAAGTTTCCATCGCCGTGTGTAGCGGCAAAAAAAAACGAATACTACTGCGTTGGTTGTTTTCTAAGGGCAAAAATAGAAAAAACGCATAAAGCAAAAGTAAAACGCTTACTAAAGAAAGAGCATGTCTGGTCAGATTTTTTACAAACATGAGGTGATTTGGCGATAAAATACCAATAGAAGTTATGGTTATTAATACGATAAGTTCAATAAAACAATCATATTTTGTTTGTTATCATAAGAAGAAACAGTGGGTAAACTAGACCTACAATAATTGGTGTTATTTAATATATTGAAAAACATCATTAATCCGCTAATTCCTTTTTTCTGTAAGTGTATATTACTATCTTCTTTGAAAACTAGATTATTTTTCCATACCACAGCATTGC
>CAWUNX010000328.1:0-4397 GCA_963923905.1 uncultured Methylocucumis sp. | reverse complement strand
TTTAATGGTATGCGTACCGCCGACGCGTTCAAATTCGCCTTCTTGTAACACTCGTAACAGCTTGGCTTGAAACGAGGCGGAAATTTCACCAATTTCATCTAAAAATAACGTGCCGTTATTGGCGAGTTCAAAGCGGCCTTTGCGTTGACTAATCGCGCCGCTAAACGCGCCTTTTTCATGACCGAATAATTCTGATTCCAATAAGGTATCTGGCAACGCGGCGCAATTAAGCTTTAAAAACGGGCCACTGGCGCAGCCTGAATTAAAATGAATGGCGTTGGCGACGACTTCTTTACCAGTCCCTGACTCACCCCGGATGAGTACCGTGGTATTCCATTTTGCCACTTGCTTAATTAAATCAAAGACTTTTAACATCGCTGGCGAATGGCCTATGATGTTTTCAAAGCGATAATTTTTAATCAATGCATGTTTAAGTTGATCGCGTTCGCTTTGTAAATCACGTTGTTTGCGCTCGGTTAAGCGTATAACTTTGACAGATTGCGCAATTAAATTGGCAATCATTTCCATAAAGCGCGCCCGTTCGCCTAAAAATAAGCTATTCACCGGTTGTGCTGCTAACACGCCTATGGTATCGCCGGCTTCGATATAAATTGGCGAGCCAATAAACGGTAATTCAGGTTCGTATAAACCGGTACGCCCTAAAAAACGCGGTTCTTCTGAGACTTTTTCAACAACGATGGTACTACCTGCATCTAAAATAGCACCCATTACGCCTTCGCCGGAGTGATAACGCACTGGTTGTTTAAAATTAACAACAGCGTCTGCATGAACAGCACTAACAACTAAGCTGTCACTTTCTATTTCTTTTATCGTAATCATGCCTGAACGCATACCTGAGCGTTTATGCAAGATTTCCAGTACGGCTTGCAATTTAGCGTGCAAATCATGCGTACTGTTTAAGACTTGGCTGATTAAATATAAAGTGTCTAATTCAGCTTCAACAAGCTGGGTGCGTTCCAACATGGACTTACTCTCCTAAGCTCCTATCTAATAACGGGAAGCTGATTTTAAATCGGCAACCTTGGTCATAAGTGGGATCAATATCGATAAACCCGTGATGCTGACTGACGATTTCTTTAGCAATCACTAAACCCATGCCCGCTTGGTTACTACCGCCTTTACGGGTTGTATAAAACGGTTCAAACACTTTGCTACGGCTCTCTTCGGGTATGCCAGGCCCTGTGTCTTCGATGGTGACGTGAACCATATCCTGTTCGACGCTGCTGGTAATTTTAATGCGCTGTTCATCGGTATTGATACGGCTTAACGCGGCAATCGCATTATCAACAATCTGGTTAAATAATACGCGTAATCGATTTTCCGAACCTACGATATGCGGCAGTTCTGTAAACGGTTGCCATAAAATATCTATGCCCTGGCTCCAGATTTTCTGCTCATTCAGCAATAACACTTCATGCAGAATTTGATTGAGATTGACCGGAATAAATGCCGTTTGGCCTATCTCGGGTAGACATTTTTGCATGGTAGTGATGGCTTCTTCACCCGAGTGCAAAATTTGCTTAAGAATTTGCAATAAACTCGCATGTTGCTCGTCACCTTTATGCAGCAAAATTTGCTCAGCTGCCCTAATTTGGTTCATCGGCATTTGTGTTTGGTGCATAGCGCCTAATAACGTTTCCCGAATGCTACGCACCCGCTCGTCTTCGGACATAATGGTTTTTAGCGTTTGTATATGCAGCTCTTCCATTTGCCGACGCTGCCGCGTAATGTCTGAAATGGTCAGAATTAAATACTGCTTTGAGGTATTGGCAAAAAAGGCATCGACATGCACTTCATTTTCGACAAACCAATTGCCCGCACAGGAATACCAACGCGCACGCCGCCCGGGTTTGCCTTCAACGCGAAACTCGCGGTTGCTGAAACCTTGCTCGCTTTCGCGTAACTGTTGCCATTGTTTACCTAATTCATCGCGCAATAAGCTTAGAAAATATAACGCCGGCTCGCCTTTGTCTAAACCACTGACTAGAGCTTTATACATGTGGTTATCGAGGATGACTTTATCTTCGTCGTCAATCACCACCATAGCAATAGGTGATGAGTTAATCACTGATTCTATAAGCAATTTTTGATTATTAACCCGTTTCTCAGCTTCATGGGTTAACGTCACATCCCTATGCATACCAATATAGTGCGTGATTGTTCCGTCTTCATTCAACATTGGTGCAATGGCTAAATCGGCAATATAACGCTGCCCCAATTTGTGGCGGTTACATAACGTGCCACGCCATACTTTTTTACTGCGTATGGTATGCCATAAGTCGTAATACACCGATCTAGGCGTTCTTTTATCCGATAAAATGGATTCATTTTGTCCCAAAATATCTTCAGGCAAATAGCCGGTTACGCGGGTAAATTCTTCATTCACATATAAAATATTGGCTTTTTTATCGGTAATCGAAATCGCGATAGGCACTTGCTCAACGGTTTCCACAAACAAGTGATAAGGGATAGGATTCGTATTGGCTAGCTCTGAGGCATTAAATACGTCTGGTAAAGCCCCCCCTACCACTGTTACCAAATCATTCGCATGTGTTTGCAAGAATTGTAATGAATTTTTTCTCATAGCAGCGCCTTAACGAAAACAAAGTGTTATCCATTGAGCTTTGTAGCAAGTTTAGTGCCTACTAACTAAGTTGCTTACGATACCTATGACAAGTGCTTGTGTTAGGTTTGTTTTTTGCATTTTCCACAAATCAGCGTCACGACAGCGGTATTTTGCTATCGCTGTTCAGCTTGTTAATTCATTGTTTTCACTTGATTAATTATTGTTACACGATAAACGCCCAATAATACTATCGACTAAAAACTTTGTCGTATTTGCGACAAGCACTTTTAACTCAGATGTTACGATGTCTTAATTGCCACATGGCCGTTAAGTGAATAGCGACGCTAACCCTAAGTTCTGTAACATGAATTTTTTTCTTAGCCAATTGGCATGGTTGCTGCAGACAATAAGAATAACTGCAAAAACCGGCTACCAACTTAAGTAGGGACAGGGCATTATTCCCACCTAAAGTGCATAGCCCAAACCCCTGCTAGGTAAGAATAGTGAGCGAATATCTTCTTCTTTTAATAGGTACCGCGTTAGTCAATAACGTCGTCCTGGTAAAGTTTCTTGGCTTATGTCCTTTCATGGGCGTATCCAAAAAGTTGGATTCTGCGTTAAGCATGGGATTGGCAACGACGTTTGTACTGACATTAGCCGCAATGACCAGTTGGTTATTGGAACATTACATCTTAGCACCGTTTAATATCCAGTTTTTACGGATTCTGGCATTTATTTTAGTCATTGCCGCTGTCGTGCAGTTTACCGAAATGGTCGTACATAAAACCTCACCCATGCTCTATCAAATCTTAGGTATTTTCTTGCCGCTGATTACCACTAACTGCGCGGTATTAGGCGTTGCGCTTTTAAACGTGCAAGAACACTACGGCTTTGTGCAAAGTTTAATCTTCGGCTTTGGTTCAGCTTTAGGCTTTACCTTAGTCATGGTGTTATTCGCTGGCTTGCGTGAACGCTTGGCTGTCATGGCCGTACCTACACTGTTTGCTGGAACACCTATTGCCTTTATTACCGCTGGGATTTTATCGTTAGCCTTTATGGGTTTTGCTGGACTTTATACTAAATAAAGAGGACCGAACATGTATGTTTTATCCGCTATCGTGAGTTTAACCTTATTAGGGTTCTTCTTAGGTCTACTGCTCGCTATTGCGGGCAAATATTTAAAAGTGGAAAGCAGCCCGTTAGTTGACGAATTAGAGGCGCTATTACCCGGCTCGCAATGCGGACAATGCGGCTATCCTGGTTGTAGACCGGCGGCAGAAGCACTGGCAGAAGGCAAAGCTCCAGCAACGATTTGCCCGCCTGGCGGAAGTGCGCTAGCAGAACAGCTAGCCATGATGTTAAACCTGGATTTAAACTTAAGCGACGTCAAAGAGCCAGAAGCCCTAGTCGCGCGCGTTAGCGAAGACACTTGCACCGGCTGCACCCGCTGTTTCAAAGTCTGCCCTACCGACGCGATAGTCGGCGCGCCTAAACAGATTCATGCGGTTGTTGCCGATGCCTGTATTGCTTGTAAACGTTGTGTCGAAGTTTGTCCAACTGAGTGCTTACAAATGCATCCTATCGAAGTCACGCTACGCAATTGGCGCTGGGCCAAACCATCCTTAGCGACTACCGAGGGGGCGTTATGTTAAGTTTATTTTCAGCCAAGCCAAAAATTCGCGGTGGCGTCCATGCTGAAGAACATAAAGCCGAAACCGCGCATCAAGCTATCGTCAGAAACTTTCCTCTACCGAAAAAGCTTTACATTCCGCTACAACAACATGTAGGCAAACCCGCCGAACCCTTAATA
>CAWUNX010000327.1:0-4412 GCA_963923905.1 uncultured Methylocucumis sp. | reverse complement strand
GATCCTCTCTGGTCTCGTGGGCTCGGAGATGTGTATAAGAGACAGCTACACACACTGCCCCCATTGTTTTTACAATTTATCCAAGGCTTAGCGCGCCATTGCCAAGTGCATTTATTTCTGCTGAATCCCAGCCAAGATTTTTGGGCGGATTTACCAGGACGTAAACAAGCCCTATTAAACGCCACAGAAGCTGAACCCTGCGCTTCAGGCCATCCGTTGTTGATTAGCTTGGGTCAGCAAGGCCGTGAATTTCAAGACATGCTATTAGAATATAATGTCACCTTTGAACTTGAGCTAGACAGCTTTGAAGCCTCGCCAGCCTTTACGCTACTGCATCAACTACAAAACGACATTTTAAGCAACCACTGTGAGCCGCGCCGATTAAACCCTGATCAATCGATTAGTTTTCATGCCTGCCACTCTCGCTTACGCGAAGTAGAGGTATTAAAAGACCAACTGCTAGACGCTTTAAATCAAGATAACACACTCGCGCTACGCGATATTGTCGTCATGGCGCCTGATATTCAAGTTTATGAGCCGTTCATCAATGCGGTCTTCGCTGATATTCCCCATGCCGTTGCTGACCGCAGTATACGCTTAAGCAATCACGCGTTAGCCGCGTTTATTCAATTTTTACAACTCAGCGGAAGTCGCATGGGTTGGCAAAGCGTCATGGATTTACTCGCCCAGCCCTGTGTTTATACAAGCTTTAATCTAGTCGAAAGCGACTTAGACTTAATTGGCGTTTGGCTAGAAGACACCCATGTACGTTGGGCCAAATCAGCCGAACATAAAACGCAATTCGGCTTACCCGCTACAGCTGAAAATACTTGGCAAGCGACCATAGACCGGTTACTAATGGGCTATGCAGTTGGTCATGATGATGAGTTTGTAGCCGGTATTTTACCGTACCGTGATATTGAGGGCAGCTCTGCTCAGGCATTAGGTGGCTTAAGCGATTTTTTACAGTTGCTATTCAAAGCCGATAGCGAATTTAGCCAAGCTAAACCATTAAAAACTTGGGCAACACAATTACGTTATTATGCCGAGTATTTATTAAACAACGCCGATGCAACAGAACGCGAGCAACTCAACGACCTATTACTGGAACTGAACGAAGGCTTAGCCGATGTCCATCATTACCCGGTTGAGCGCGCGGTTATCATTAACTGGTTAGAAGGCGCAGTAGCGGAACGCAAATCATCGAATGGATTTTTACGCGGTCAGCTAACGTTTTGCTCGATGCTGCCTATGCGCTCGATTCCATTTAAAATTATTGCCTTATTAGGCATGAATGACGGTGAATTTCCTAAAATTGAGCGTGCACCTAGCTTTGACTTAATCAGCCAAAAGTTCCGTAAAGGTGACCGTTCCAGACGCAATGATGACCGCTACCAATTTTTAGAAATTCTATTATCAACTAGACAACAGCTCATCATTAGCTTTGTCGGCCAATCGGAAACCACTAACGAAAAAATACCGCCGTCCGTCGTCATCAGCGAATTACTCGATGTCATTGAACAAAGTTATCAATTGACCCAACCGATTCATTACCACCCGTTACATGCACATCATCCTAGTTATTTTACCGAAAGCTCAACTCTGCGTAGTTACTCTGCAACCGACTGCATAACCGCTAGCATGTTAAATCAATCCCAACCTCCTAAAAACAGTTGGTGGCAAGGTTTTCTCGAACACACACAACAACAGGAAATTATTGACCTTGCCGAATTCTTTGCTTATTTCCAACATCCGCAACGCTATTTTGTCCGACGTCAATTAGGTGTTTATTACACGCCTATCAACGCTGATGCCGAAGAACGAGAACCGTTTGCCGTCAATCGCCTAGATGCTTACAGCATACAACAACACTGGCTGCAACAACGCCTCAAAGGCCAAGCCTACCCATTAAACAAACTAGTCGCACAAGGACTTTGGCCTGGCGCAGCCTTAGGCGAATTGGAATATCGTCGGCAACAACAAGAACTAGAAGCCTTTGTGCAGAACATTAACGCCAAATGCTTAGGCGAGTCCTTACCTGACTTAATCATGGATATAGCTTTATTCGGTTATCGCGTTATTGGCAAACTCAGCCACCGTTACCAAAACGGCAGTTTGTTGTATCGTTATGCGCCCTTAAAAGGCAAAGATTTTATGGCTGCGTGGTTACACCATTTGCTTATCAATCAAATCAGCACACAAACTACGCATTTATTAAGCTCGGATGCAGAACTAACCTTCCTCCCCGAACACGCGCA
Source organism: uncultured Methylocucumis sp. (assembly GCA_963923905.1). Taxonomy (GTDB): domain Bacteria; phylum Pseudomonadota; class Gammaproteobacteria; order Methylococcales; family Methylomonadaceae; genus Methylovulum. The sequence continues at coordinate 2,154 of CAWUNX010000327.1, read as the reverse complement.
CAGCGAACAGCTAAACGAATGGCTAAAGGTATTTCAAGCAGGCCAAATCCAACCCGGCGCATTTTTTGTTGAAGCAGCGTTTGCCTATATTAAACAACAAGACAAACTCATGAACTCGACTCGCGCAGGCAAACCCGCATTAGACGCTGCGCGTGAGCAATTAGAAAAAACTTTAGAACAACCCTTTGAACCCGAATTTCAACGTTTATATACGTTGGCAGACTTAGAGCTAATTTTAACCGAGCCATTTGTTAAACAATGCGAAACCTTATTATTACCCGTTTGGCAAGCGGTGCAATAAGATGACAGCCATTGCAAAACACGCCGGTAGCTCATTATCTTATTGCCAATGCTGTGCCTGATTGAGCAAGGCGCAATGGTCTTCGATTATTACGCCTTGCCACGTTAGCTCGACTGTAGTTAGATTAGACAAGGTTGCATGATGTGTAATTTTCCTTGAATAGGCTTGCGTATGGCTTTAACACTCTTTGGTGCATAGAATGCACCCTTGGCTTGTAATTTATACACTTCGTAATTGTCTTTAGTGCCAGGCACTTAATTTGACAACGATTAAAAAGACCGTGCGGCGCGGACTAAGAGCTTACGGTCTTTAAAATGGAAAGACTGGACACCATCCGCAAAATTTTGGAGCCAAGCATCGCTGTAATCAAAGCCAAAACCCGGAGTGTAGATAGGGAACTCGGAAGAACTCCAATAGTAGTTGTTAAGCGCAAATCCACCGAGGTTAGTCAAAGGCGCGGCTGCGCCCGGACCTATGTTTTTATACATCAAATCCAACTCGTCTTTGGAAGGCAAAAACCAATCATCGTAGCCGTTTAACACCAAATCGGCAGCAAGTCGAGCAGCATAACTCCCTTCGCCTTGCGTGTTGACAATTTTTTTAGTGTTGGACGCACCCGTGCCTACTGCAGTGTAACCTGCATCCAGATTTTCGAAGAGGCCGTTATACCACTGGATGCCGGTGGTACTTTGGTCTTGGGGCGCAGCCACAAGGCCGTGTTGGCGAGTGTCGTCAATGTAGAAGATGATGCCGCCTTGGTAGGTTTGGCCGATTTGGATGGCTTGATCCTCAAAGCGCACCGATGATGATAAGCTCAGCAGCTCGGTAGCGGCCAGATTAGTGGCGACGGCAGTAATGTAACCTTTGTGCCGAATAAACTCCCATTGGGTTTCCAGGTCGTTGTTCAGTGTCAGTTGCACCCAAGTATTAGCATGCTGAGCCTGGTTGACTGCAACTTCATAGCAAGGAAATTTGGCATCGTTGCTCAAGCACTCGTGGCTAGCCGCCCGTTTGCCCTTGGGATAAACATGGTACAGGGCTTGGCTGGCGGTAGCGTTTTTAGGGACAAATACATGAATTTTATAAGCAGAGGTACTGGGGGCTCTCCATTTGACATTGGAGTCGCTGCCACCTTGCAGTTCGATGCTAGGATTGACAGCTTTGCCTGGCGGAGCTGCTTGGGCCAAGCCGGATAAAGCCAAAACGATGGCATATAAGGTGATTTTGAGGATAATATTCATAGCGTGCTCCTAAAAAGATAACAATGAGATAGCAGATGAAAGGTATGATCGGCCAGTAGCCCAACAAGCCTACCTTACCATAAAGTGCTAAATTGAGAATTGCTGATTAGATAAGGATATAGTTGATTTTTTTTCAGAAAGCTGCTGCTAAACCTAATGCCTTGTCTTACCAAGAGCAGATTAACCAAAAATTACGCGAAGTTATTAATGGCTTAAGTGCTTAGAAACGAGCACGAAATAACTTGAGCGACTAGCCATTTAAACCGGGAAACCCAAATAATAGCAATGCACGATTACCGAGTTCCAGAATACAGGGATGTAGTTGACGCTTTGCCATCCATGGCTTCTGGACTGAATGGTTATTAAAAAAACGTTTTAATGACCATAGACATGACTACAGCCAGTAAAAACCCAAGCATCCATTTATTAAAAACAGCCTCCGCTTTTAATACGGCGAGGTCAATTTTTACCGGTGCTAACGCGGTTTCTAACGCCGACTTAAGATCATCTTTAGTCACTAAATTATCTTGTGCCTCGGAAATAATACGCCTCGCTTATGATTTAGGCCGCTTTAACCCTGGGGCTTTTTATCGCAACAGGTTATGCTTAAAC
>CAWUNX010000326.1:0-4472 GCA_963923905.1 uncultured Methylocucumis sp. | reverse complement strand
TGATTATGTATTATCGCTCATTTCTTGGTATTGGCGTTGATGGAAATAGCCTAAAGGCAATAACAATGACAACACCAACTCTATCGATAAGGTTCAGGCTTGTGGAATTAAAATAATGTCAGCCGGTAAGCGCAATAAAAAAGCCTCTTTCAACATCGCCCCATGCGTTAAGGCATGACCGCGCCACATTTGATTAATCCACGCATCACTGGCTAAACGGGTCATCAGCACCGGAGCGTCATGCAGCCATTCATACAATAATGCGCTAAGCACCAGCACTGCTAAATAAGGTAAGCCAATACGGCATAGACGGCTAACAACATAGGCGGTTAATGAGTAGTGCCTCATATCAAGCTCAGCATCATCATGCACGTATTTGTAGGACAGTACCAAACCACTCAACACAAAAAACATAGAGACTGCCGCTGTGCCATCCCACCAAATATGTAGCGGTGAATAATCCAATAGCGCACTGCATAACGCACCTTGGCAAGGCAGGCCATAGGCAATGACATAATGCTCATTAACCACCGATAACGCTGCTAATCCGCGCACGGCATCTAAATAAGCAATATGTAAAGGTTGCTTAGTCACAGCGCTCTAATCATTTAACGCATCAGCATCAATATAGGCCAGCAGCCTAGCTTTTTGTGGTGCTAAGTTTTGCCAATCGACTGAAAAGGTTAAGATAGCCAACGTGGCAGTATCTAACGTCAATCTGGTATTAACAATCATTAATTCAGCTAATAATTCTTCAAAGTCAGGATTATGCCCCACTAATAACAAACGCTGTAAACTCGCTGGCTGCTCGGCAATAACTTGTTTAATCGTTGGCACACCCTGCAAATACAAACGTTGATCTGGAATTATCGCAGTTTGCCACGCAGGAAAATCGGCATAAAAACAATACGCTGTCGTGAATGCCCGATTCGCAGGCGACGCGATTGTTTTATCCGGTAACAAAGGTTGTTGCTGTAACCAAGCCCGCAAACGCTGTGTTGCTGCATAACCTCGTTTAGTTAGGGGTCTTGCAAAATCGCTGCCATCTTCTACCGCTTGCTGCGCTTGTGCATGTCTTAACAACCATAATTCTCTCATCATTTATCTTTACATCCTGTGTAGCATCGAAACCGGCATAGTACCGGTTTCGGCTAATATTTCGTTAACTAACCACGCAATGCTTTTAATACTGCCTGCAACATTGCATTTGCATCACCAAACAGCATACGCGTATTCTCCATGACAAATAACGGATTACCAACCCCGGCATAACCGGATGCCATACTCCGCTTCATCACAATCGTCGTCTCACCTTTCCAGCATTCCAATACTGGCATACCAGCAATTGGACTGTTTGGATCATCTAACGCCGAAGGATTGACAATATCATTAGCGCCTATCACGATAGAGACATCAACGTCAGGGAAATCCTCGTTGATTTCATCCATCTCAAACACAATGTCATAAGGTACTTTAGCTTCGGCTAATAACACGTTCATGTGTCCCGGCATACGGCCTGCCACGGGATGAATACCAAAGCCGACTTTTTTACCCTTATCTCTTAACAGCTTAGTAATCTCATAAACCGTATGCTGCGCTTGCGCTACTGCCATACCGTAACCCGGAATAATCATGATATTTTTCGCAGCCATTAACAACGCAGCCGTTTCCTCGGCATCGATAGGCTGTACTTCACCTTCAACGACAGCGGCTGACGCACCGGATACCGTACCAAAACCACCGGCAATGACGCTAATGAAATTACGGTTCATTGCCTTACACATGATGTAACTCAATATAGCACCACTGCTGCCAACAAGTGCCCCGGTTACGATTAATAAGTCATTACTTAACATAAAACCGGTAGCCGCTGCCGCCCAACCGGAATAGCTGTTCAGCATAGACACAACCACTGGCATGTCAGCGCCACCGATAGCCATGACCATGTGTACGCCAAAGGCTAAAGCCAGCAACGTCATTAACAATAATGGAATCATGCCACCACCGGTTTCGGCTTGCTGCATATACCAATACCCTAACGCGATAACCAAAAGTAATATGGCCAAATTCAACCAATGCCGCGCCGGTAATAGCAATGGCTTGCCGCTAATTTTTTCGCTGAGCTTACCAAAAGCAATCACAGAACCCGAAAATGTCACCGCACCAATCAGCACGCCGATGTAGATTTCCATTTCATGAATGGTTTTCTCGGCTCCGTTAAGCTGTATAGACTCATCTAAAAAATTGGCATAGCCGACTAAAACAGCCGCCATACCGACTAAACTATGCATAATCGCAACCAGCTCAGGCATTTGCGTCATTTCAACTTTTAACGCGGCTTTTGCCCCTATCGTAGCACCTATCGCAATCGCTGCGACTAATAGCCCATAAGCCGTCACTGAACCGCTTAACGCCGTCGCCAATATAGCGATAGCCATGCCTATCATGCCGTAATAATTGCCTCGCCTGGACGTTTCCTGATTGCTTAAACCACTTAAGCTTAAAATAAATAAAATCGTCGCGACGATATACGACATGGTAACTAAACTATGTGACATCACTCCCCCTTATTTTCTAAACATGGCTAACATACGCCGAGTGACTAAAAAACCACCCGCTATATTGATAGATGCCATTAATATAGCCAATGCCGCTAAAATACTCACTAGCCAACTACTTGATGACACTTGAATAATCGCACCAATCACGATAATGCCGCTAATGGCATTGGTCACGCTCATCAGCGGTGTATGTAACGCAGGCGTGACATTCCAAATCACTTGATAACCCACAAAACACGCGAGGACAAACACAGTGAAATGCGCCATAAACGATTCCGGCGCGACCGCACCGACACCAAACAACGCCAGGCCGCCTAATACCAGTGGCATTAAGGATTTTATTAAACTAGATGATGAACTAGCGCTAGCCTCTACCGGGGTTACAACAGGCGCGGGCTTGGCTTGAGCGGGGGCGGCAGAAAGTTTAGGTGGCGGTGCAGGCCAAGTGATAGCCCCGTCTTTAATAACAGTCGCACCGCGTATGACCTCATCGACCATGTTGACAAACACTGTGCCATTTTTCTCAGGGCATAAATCTGTCAATAAATGCCTTAGATTCGTCGCGTAAAGTTGGCTGGATTGGGTTGCTAACCGACTGGGTAAATCGGTATAACCAATCAACGTTACCTGGTTTTTCACCACAACCTTGCCAGACTCGGTCAGCTCACAGTTCCCACCTTGTTCAGCGGCCAAATCGACAATCACACTACCCGGCTTCATTGATTGCACCATCGCTTCGGTAATTAATTTAGGTGCTGGTTTACCTGGAATCAGCGCCGTCGTGACAATAATATCGACATCTTTAGCTTGTTCAGCGAATAATGCCATTTCTGCCGCGATAAATTCTGGTGACATGGTTTTGGCATAACCACCGGAACCCGAACCATCCTCGGTAAAATCCAGCATTAGGAATTCAGCATCCATACTTTCGATTTGCTCTTTTACTTCTGGCCTGGTATCGAAGGCTCTAACGATAGCACCCATGCCTTTAGCTGCACCAATCGCGGCTAAACCTGCCACGCCTGCGCCAATCACTAAGACTTTAGCGGGTGGAATTTTACCCGCAGCGGTAATTTGTCCGGTAAAAAAACGACCAAAATGCTGCGCCGCTTCAACAATCGCACGATAACCAGCAATATTTGCCATAGAACTTAACGCGTCCATTTTTTGCGCTCTGGACATGCGCGGTACGCAATCCATCGCCAAAACCGTGCTTTGCAAGCCCGCTAACCGCTCCATTAACGCAGCATTTTGCGCAGGCCAAATAAAGCTAATTAAGCACTTGCCCGATGGACAATCCGCTAATTCATCAACGCCTTGCTCTGCAGATATCATAGGCGCCCGCACTTTCATAATAATATCGGACTGCTGCCAAACGCTTTGCGCATCAGGCAAAATCTCAACGCCTACCGCCTGATATAAGTCGTCACTGATATTAGCCAACGACCCGGCGCCACTTTCCAAACATATTGCAAAGCCCAATTTCATAATCGCCGCTGCAGCTTCCGGTGTCGTAGCGACCCGCTTCTCACCCGGATAGATTTCTTTGGGTATACCTATCTTCATAGCATCTCCTGTAATAGTAGTCCTAGCCCTTAAGCTTGGATGACGCATTATTTTATTTGTTGTACGCGTAAAACAGACTTGATTAATACTTCGTTCTAGCAAGCCCCAGGGTACGCAGGTATTGACATAACAATACCTAGGCTGAGCATAGAAGAATACCTAAGGCTTTTCAATAGAAAATCTTGCTAACTCATTAATAGCGCTCATGCACTTGAAACTAAAAGAGGCTTATGGTGTGATGAATAACAAGAACACGCTATCCCCTTAACTTAAGGCATTAACACATGGCTACGGCGTTGGTGCATAAATAAATTGATGGTTATTCTGTCCCTATCACCATTTTCA
>CAWUNX010000325.1:0-4473 GCA_963923905.1 uncultured Methylocucumis sp. | reverse complement strand
ATTCTCGCTACTCTTCCTGTTTTGCTTTCAAGCCACGAAAGTTGAGCAAGCTGTACAAACTTGGAAAGTTTCCTATCAAAGCTTGTTTCTTATTGCCCACTCACCCCGCCTTAACTATACGTTACTTATGCAACCCAATAACCACTTTGTCCACTGGTTTAGAGCCTCTTCGCCTTATATCCATTCGCATAGAAATAAAACTTTTGTTGTTTGCTTCGGCGGTGAAGCAGTGTTAGCGGATGATTTTGAGCATCATGTCCACGATTTTGCCCTACTGAATAGTTTAGGCATTCGCTTAGTTTTAGTTCACGGTATACGACCCCAAATTGATGTACGCTTAGCGGCGAAACAGGAAACGCCGCGTTTTTATAAGCAGTTGCGTATTACCGATGCTTCCGCGTTACAAAGCGTTAAAGAAGCTGCTGGTATGGTGCGCGTCGAAATAGAGGCGTTATTGTCGCTAGGGGTGGCGAATTCACCGATGGCAGGGGCGAAGGTTAAAGTGGCGTCGGGTAACTTTGTTATTGCTAAGCCTTTAGGGGTGATTGACGGTATCGATTATGGACACACAGGCGAAGTGCGGCGCATCGATAGCGAGGCGATTCATCAGCAATTAGAGCAAGATAATGTGGTGTTGATTTCGCCGATTGGTTATTCACCGAGTGGGGAAGTGTTTAACTTGTCATCTGAGCAAGTGGCGACTTCGGTGGCTATTGCGTTGAAAGCAGAAAAACTAATTTTTTTGACGGAACAAGATTGTTTGCATCCAAAAGACGGCGCAGCAATACAGCAAATGACGACGCTTGAGGTCATGGCGTTATTGGAGAATTATCCTGATTTTCCTGAAATGTTAAGCAATCCCTTAAAAGCCGCTATTCATGCTTGCCAGTCTGGAATTCTCCGAGTACATTTAATCAACCGAAATCAGAATGGTGCATTGTTGTTGGAGTTATTTACCAGAGATGGTATAGGCACGCTGATTAGCTTGCAGCCTTATGAGGAAATACGACCAGCACAACTTAATGATCTAGCAGGCATTTTAGAATTAATCAAACCTTTGGAACAGCAAGGCATTTTAGCGAAACGCTCTAGGGAAAAAATTGAGATGGAAATTGCCGATTATATTGTTATTGAGCGTGATGGTTTAATTATTGGCTGTGTTGCGCTACATCCAAATCAAATCGGGCAATTTGGTGCGTTGGCTTGTCTTGCGGTGCATCCTGATTATCAGCGTTCGGCTCGCGCAAACCGACTTTTAGACTATGCTTATCGCAAAGCTAAATTGCTTAACTTAACAAAATTGTTTGTGCTATCAACTCAGACCATACAATGGTTTCTTGAACGTGGTTTTTTGTTGTCTGATATAAACAGCTTACCTGAGCCGATTAAGGCGTTTTATAACCCGCAAAGAAATTCTAAAGTCCTTTGCAAAGAGTTAGATTAGTGACGATGACAAAACCTTCAAACTGCTTATCGATTTTACAATTATCAGATTTGCATATTCTTTCCGGACCAGAGGCTACCCTCTTAGGTGTGAACACAGCGTATTATTTTGATGCTGTATTGAGGCTGGCGTTAGCGAGTCATGAGGCGATTGATTTAATTCTCTTAACCGGTGATCTCGCGCAAGACCCGATAGCGGAAAGTTACAACTATATTGTTGCTAGAATGACGGATGTGGGTATCCCTTGTTTGTGTTTACCTGGCAATCATGATGATTTCGGCTTAATGCAGACGATTTTAAACAATCATATTATTAGCTGTGCCAAGCAGACTGTGTTGGCTGATTGGCAAATTATTTGTTTAAACAGTCAAATTCTCGGTGAAGATGGTGGGTTGTTATCGGCACAAGAAATGGCTTGGTTAACGCATTGTTTAGACACTGAGCCGGATAAAAATGCGTTGATTGCCGTGCATCATCATTGTTTATTAACGCATAGCGAGTGGATGGATGAGATGATGATTCAAAACAGTAGCGAATTTTTACAACTTATTCGCCAATATAGACGCGCCAGGCTTGTTATTAATGGGCATATTCATCAAGAGCAAGATGAAGTCGTTGGTTCTTTATGCGTACTCGGCGTGCCATCGACGTGTTTTCAGTTTAAACCGGGAAGTAAGACGTTTGGCTTAGATGAAACAGCCCCTGGTTATAGGTTGTTAACCTTATATCCAGATGGCCGTTTTACAACTTATGTGGGGCGGTTGGCTGAGCGCCTAGTGGGGTTAGAAGAACATACCAATGGTTATTGATGGGTTTTTTTCTTAATTTTATTTTTCTTCGGTGCAGCACGGTAGCCGTCTGTTTTGACAGGTATGCCGTTAGTAATCAAAATCTCGCCTAATTCACTCATGGCTTTTTGATATACCTTGCGTTTGAAATAAACGACGTCATTTAACGGTTCCCAGTAATCGACCCAACGCCAGCTATCAAATTCCGGTTTTGAACATAAATCAAAACGCACATTGCTATCGGGTGTTAATAAACGTAACACATACCAAATTTGTTTTTGACCTATACAAATAGGTAGAGAGTTTTTTCGAATATAGCGTTCGGGTAATTGATACTTAAGCCAGTAACGTGTACGGCCTAAAATTTGTACATGTTGTTTTTGTAGTCCGGTCTCTTCCCACAATTCCCGGTACATCGCTGTTTCTGGGTCTTCATTTTGATTAATTCCTCCCTGGGGAAACTGCCAAGCATTTACGCCCATCCGTTTTGCCCAAAACACGCGACCCTCGTCATTGCAAAGGATGATTCCGACATTGGGCCGGTATCCTTTAGAGTCTATCATGTTAAAACCTGTATTCTTATTCTTCGAGTCTAGCCTGTTCTGCGTATGGTATAGTGAGAATAGGTTAGGTTGTTGTTATGGCGGCATTGTTCCATAAATAAACCACTTACGCCATAGAATTTACTATTTTATAGAGAGTTATTAATGAGTTTAGCTATTTTTGATTTGGACAATACCTTGATTGCTGATGACAGTGATTATTTGTGGGGACAGTTTTTGGTTGATAAAGGCGTTGTCGATAAAACGTATTATGAGGAAGCTAATGCACAGTTTTACGCAGACTACAAACAAGGTACTTTAGACATTCATGAATTTTTGCGCTTTTCTTTAAAACCGCTCGCTGATAACCCTCTTGTCCAGTTATTAGATTGGCGTAGTCAATTTATTGATGACGTTATTAAGCCTATTTTATTAAACTCTGCTCAGGAATTAATTAATAAGCACAAGCAAGCGGGCGATACGTTGCTAGTGATTACCGCGACGAATCGTTTTGTTACCGAGCCTATTGTCGCGTTGTACGGAATAGACCATTTATTAGCGACTACGCCAGAGTTTATTAACGGAGCGTATACAGGCGCTGTGGCCGGTATACCCTGTTTTCAGCAGGGGAAAGTGCAAACGCTACAACAATGGTTACAAAAAACAGGTGAGACTATCGAAGGGAGCTGGTTTTACAGTGACTCACATAACGATTTGCCTTTATTAACTTTAGTGACATATCCAGTAGCGGTCGACCCGGATGCGATTCTCGCTGATCATGCGCATACGCAAGGTTGGCCTATTATTAGTTTAAGACAAGGCGAATGCCCTAGTGGACATTTAAAAAAATGATTTAGTAGCCAATACTTAGCGCATTATGCTGCTGGACGTAGCAGGCGGGTATCAGTTAGTATTCTATAGTGGTACAAAAAAACAATAAAAGACAGAGTGTTATTTTCAATTGGAGGGGGTATGCAAAAGTACTTAGAACTTATTCAATCTTATCCTAACAGTGCTGCGCTTGCGTTAGCTATTGCTTTAGGCGTGTTTGTGTTGGCAGTTTTAACGGTTAGCTTTTTGTCTATGGGTCACCAAGCAAAAATTAAGCGTTTAAAGGATGAATTACAAGATTTAATCCAATCTAGTGCGTTACAACACGCACAATTGACTGATCAATTAACTCAAGCACAAGTGTTACAAAGCGAGGTCGCTGAGAAAACCGAGCAATTAGCAGCGGAAAAACAAAAGTTAATCTCAGAAAGTCAAAGGGCTACGGGTTTAGAAGCAGAATTAGAGCAATTGAATCAGGAATTGGCAGAGTTAAATCAGCAGCTCGAAGCGCAAAAACAGTTGATACAAGATTTACAGCAAGAAAAAGCACAACAACAAAATTTATTAGTAGAAAAAGAGCAGGAGTTACAACGCAGCAGTGCTGTGATTACGGAGCAAGCAAAACAATTGCTTGCTGTTGATCCATTATTGCAGCAAACATTAGATAAGACGGAACATGAATTAGAGCAATTAGCCAGTAAGTATGTTTCATATAAAGTCTATTTCGATAAATTAACGCTTAATAGAATTCAGGTATTTGCTGAACTCAATGATGTTAAACGGCAATTACGCGTATCTGAGCGCAATTTAACGCTATCGCAACAAACAATCCGCCCCGGCGTCCGTTGATCGGGAGTTGGTTGAATCA
>CAWUNX010000324.1:0-4503 GCA_963923905.1 uncultured Methylocucumis sp. | reverse complement strand
AGTATCGTCGGCAGCGTCAGATGTGTATAAGAGACAGTGATAGAGCGGGGCGAGCAGCATATTATCGTACAACTGCAGCATGTGCGGTTTATCGACAGTTCAGGGTTAGGGGCATTATTATCTGGGCATAAAAATATTTTGGCTAAATCCGGTCGTTTTGTCTTAACTAATATTCAGCAACAAGTGCTTTCTATGTTTGAAATGACTCGATTAAACCGAGTATTTGAAATATACGATAGCGTCAACGAAGTCACAGATAACTAGCTTAGGAATAACCATGTGCCCTTCAATCATACAAGTCGATGTCATCATTCCAACCCAAACCAAATATTTGGATTTCATTGGCAGCATTGGAGAGCGTATCGTCAAGGAATTAGACACTTATGCGGGCGATAAAGCGGCTTTAGCCTATCAGTTGAATCTGGTATTGACTGAAGCGACCGCTAACGTGATTAAGCATGCTAATGACCAAAATCAACAAGACATTGTTAGAGTATCGATTTGTTTGAACGAGAATGTGTTGAACATAAAAGTATATGATAAAGGCCAAGGCTTCGATTTAAATTCAGTGCCAGAACCTGATTTCGATAATCCTAAGGAAGGCGGCATGGGGTTGTTTTTCATCCGCTCAACGATGGATTCCGTGACCTATACACAATCCGATACCGAAAACGTATTGGAAATCATCAAAAACTTGAACTGAAGGCTGCTTTGACATGCAACAACCCAATGAAATATGGACAAAAAAACTGAAGCGCCTATGCGAAAAGGCCTGTGGTAAACAGTCCGGAGATGGTTTATGGCAAAAATATGCGGCTGGATTTCCCGATGATTATTGTTTATCGACGTCTCCCCGCCATGCGCTGGGCGACATGTTACAACTGGAAAAATTGCCAGCACCGATAGAGCGGCAACCGGTTAGTTTATTAAAACCGGATAAAACCTCTCCCCATTACCGGTTGCATTTTTATAGCCAGGAGCCGCGCTATCTGGATGAGTTCATTCCTGTGCTGAAAAACCTGCATTTACGGGTAATGGATCAGGTGCAATTTAACTTATTAATCGACAATCGCCCGTTTTATATAAAAAGCTTTGTGGTGCAAGCCACAGGCAATCATAACCTTTCTTTAGATGCAATTGAGCAGCCATTATTGGCAACCATTCAGGCTGTGATGGGAGGCAGCCTGGAAAGTGATTCGATTAACAAACTGGTAACGCTCACCGGTCTGAATTGGCAAGCTTGCGATGTATTGCGCATGTATCGCAATTATTTCCTGCAACTCGATCACCGTACCTCTAAAACCACTATTCATCAGGCTCTGATTAACAATCATCAAGTTGCCAAGGGGTTGTTCGAGTATTTTGAAGCACGTTTTCGACCCAATCCAACCTGGAGCGACTCCTTGGTTAGAGAAGAGCAGGTGTTATATACATTACGGCTGCAATTGTTGGAGGCGATGGCGACGGTAGAAAATTTGAATGAGGACCGCATCCTGCGTACCTTTTTCAATTTGATAGACGCCACTGTCAGAAGCAATTTTCACCAACGTAGTCAGCAAGACGATTATTTCATTGCGATTAAAATCGATAGTTTAGGCGTGATTGATATGCCGTCGCCCAAGCCAATGTACGAAATCTATGTACACGCCGTCAATATGGAAGGCATTCATTTGCGTGGCGGTAAAGTGTCGCGCGGTGGTATTCGTTGGTCCGACCGTATCGATGATTTCCGCACCGAGATTCTGGGCTTGATGCAAACCCAAATTAGCAAGAACGCGTTAATTATCCCCACCGGTGCTAAAGGTGGCTTTGTCGTGAAGCTCAGCCCAACCCACCCGCAATTTCGCGAGGCAGGTAAACTCGCTTATATGCGCTTTATGCGCGGCTTATTGGATTTAACCGACAATTACTGCGGTGACCAGATTATGGGTCCCAACCAAGTCGTTGCTCATGACGATTACGACCCTTACTTAGTAGTCGCTGCTGATAAAGGCACTGCTAAATTTTCTGACATCGCCAATGGCATATCCGCTGACTACCAGTTTTGGCTAGGGGATGCCTTTGCCAGCGGCGGTTCTCACGGTTACGACCATAAAGCGTTGGGCATTACTGCGCGTGGTGCCTGGGAATGTGTGAAACGGCATTTTCGAGAACTCGGCAAAGACATTCAAAACCAGCCTTTTACCGTGATTGGTATTGGCAGCATGGACGGAGATGTGTTCGGCAATGGTATGTTGCAATCGCCGCAAATTCGTTTATTGGCGGCGTTTAGCGGCCAACATATTTTTATTGACCCAACCCCACCGGCAGGCGATGTCGCGTTAACCGAGCGCCGCCGCTTGTTTGAGCTGCCTGGCTCTAGTTGGAACGATTATGACCGTTCTTTGATTTCAGCCGGCGGAGGGGTGTATTTCCGTGCCGATAAAGACATTCTGCTTTCTGAGGAAGTCAAAAAATGGTTAGGTATTCGCTTCAAAGCCATTGATGGTGAATCCTTGATTCAATATTTGCTGAAAACTCCGGTTGAATTACTGTGGCTAGGGGGTATCGGCACCTATGTTAAAGCCAGCACTGAAAAGCATGAAGATGTTGGTGACCGCCATAACGACAATGTGCGGATTGATGCGTGCGATTTAAAAGCCCTAGTAGTCGGTGAGGGCGCCAACTTGGGATTTACCCAAAAAGCCCGAGTCGAATACGCTTTGCACGGTGGCCGCATCAATACTGACGCCGTTGACAACTCGGCAGGCGTCGATACTTCGGATCATGAAGTCAATTTAAAAATCCTGTTGGCTAAACTGCAGAAAGCTCAACTTATCGAAGATTACCAGAGCCTATTTATTAAATTGACCGATGCTGTCTGTCGCTCGGTATTGGTTGACAATTACGCTCAAAGTTTATGCCTGTCTTTGGAGCAACGCCGTAATGCTGACAACCCGGCGCAATTCATACACGTTGCTGAACGCTTAGAAGCCGCCGGATATTTAGACAGAGTCGTAGAATCCTTCCCGTTAACTGAGGAAATTCAAGCGCGACTGGGACAAACGTTGACGCGACCGGAACTGGCGGTTTTGATGTCTGCTGCTAAAATGTATTTAACTCAACAGCTTGAAAGCAAAACCGATAAGTTAGCTAAGCCTTGTTACGAACACTATTTGCAAGTTTATTTTCCGGTACAATTTCGTCAACAATTCGGCGCTCATTTAAGCAGTCATCCGTTGGCGCATGAAATCAAGGCTACCGTTATCAGCAACGCGCTCATTAACCAATGTGGATGCGGTTTTTTAAGCTTAGGTGATAACGGAAATGGACAGTTAATGGCCTATGTCGATGCTTATTTAACGTTCGATAAAATACTGCAAGTGGAAACGTTAAGAGATGCGATTTACTGTCTGGACAATAACATCCCGGCAGAAAATCAATACCGGTTATTGCTAGAACTGGAACAAATCTTAAGCGAATTTTGCCACTGGAGTGTTGTTCATAAAGCTGGGTTGCACCCTGATTGCGAAACGATTGACACCTATCGGCGCTTGCTGGACGACTATCGAGTTTACCTAGAACAACATGCCGGTGATGTTTTGGTAGCGAAAATTCAGCAATATCAGGCAGAAGGTGCGCCAAAACCATTAGCGGAATCCTTAGCACTTATCAGCCAATGCCTTGATTTTCCATTTATGGCGTTATTGGTAAACGAAACCGGTCAGGATTTTGTAACAATCGGCTTGACAGCACATGACGTGCGCAAAACACTAAACATTCAGGATATGACCAAACAATTAGCCCAAACTCCTTTACGCGACTATTGGGTAAGAGCCGTCTGCACAACTTTACAAGCCGACATCGAGCGCAACACGGCGTTACTGGTCAAACAAATCCTGCACCATAAAGCCGACAGCTGCACCCATTATTTGCAACGACATGCTGATCAAGCCGCGCTTAAACGCTACCGAAAGATATATTTGGAGAACAGTAAAACCAATCCGGTGAATTTACTGGCCTATGTCGTTTTGGTACGGGCGTTGGGGGATGTCGTGGCGAATTAAGCTAGGTTTTGTTTTTGTTTTCATTGGCTTAGATGATAGCTTAACGGTAGTGGCGCAGAATACGCCAATACCCAGCGCTACTTAAACTCTTATTTCAAAACGCTAGCTAAAGCATTTAACACCGTCTTGTCTCCCCAATATTGCGTGTGTGACATTGGGTTCCAGCTTGATGTGATTGCGCCGAAAAATCCGTCATTGGCATTAACCTGAATATCAGTCACAGCATCAGCATACGATTGGCCATGACCAGTACTATCGTTTGAATCGAACAGCACGTCCAATGGCGCTAAGGGGTATCCCAATACATCGTCGTAATCAAAATAGTTAAGCCAATCAAAATTATAGCCATATTGTCGATTATGAACGGCGCGTACATTATTAAAACCAGAAACAAAAATTGGAATGTTACATCCTGTAGTAAACCAGGTTTTTAACGATTGAAAACACAGAAAACTAT
>CAWUNX010000323.1:0-4549 GCA_963923905.1 uncultured Methylocucumis sp. | reverse complement strand
CACAAGGAGTATCGTCGGCAGCGTCAGATGTGTATAAGAGACAGATCTTGTAATTAATTCTTGGGCTAATTTAACTTTATATGTTCGAGGGTTTTCACCTTGTTGGCAATTCAACTTCCACTGCTGAATGTCCGAGATAGATTCAAAACTCAATAGCTCATAGTAACGCCACATTAAGTCATCAGAAATTCGCATCACTTTACCAAACATATCATCCGGCGCATCGGCAATGCCTATATAGTTATTTAACGATTTAGACATTTTTTGCACACCATCTAAACCTTCAAGAATAGGCATAGTTATAACTACTTGAGGCTGTTGTCCATACGTCTCTTGTAATTGACGACCAACTAGCAGGTTAAATTTTTGATCCGTCCCACCTAATTCGACATCAGCTTGCATCATTACCGAGTCATATCCCTGGATTAATGGATATAAAAACTCGTGAATTGCAATTGGCTGACCACTTCTATATCGCTTACTAAAGTCATCTCGTTCTAGCATTCTTGCCACAGTATGCTTAGCCGCTAATTGAATTAAATCAGCGGTTGACATAGCCCCCATCCATGAAGAATTAAATAGAATTTCTGTTTTATCTGGGTCTAAAATTTTAAAAATTTGTTCTTGATAGGTTTTGGCATTGGCTAAAACCTCTTCTCTACTTAATGGCTTGCGTGTCGCACTTTTGCCAGTAGGATCTCCTATCATGCCGGTAAAGTCACCAATTAAAAACAACACTTGATGGCCTAAATCTTGAAATTGCTTAAGTTTATTAATTAAGACCGTATGCCCTAAATGAAGATCAGGGGCTGTTGGATCAAACCCTGCCTTTATTCGCAACACCCTATTTTCTGCCAATTTCTTGACAAGCCCTTCTTTGACAAGCACCTCATCAACACCTCTTAAAATTTGCTCTAACTCGCTATTTGGTAACATGACTTTCCCAGTCCAGAATAATATTAATTATTAACTTTAAAAAATAGCTAACTATTTAAAAAACTAAACTTTTAGACTATTTGACCGCTTTATTGAATTCAGTTCGCATTATCAACAATTTTGCTTTACTACCATTCTGCTCAATTTGATAATGAACACGTTTAAATCTGTCAAATATAAACTAAAATCAGCATAGTGTCTTAGCAAGATGCTGAACCCAAAATAATAAATAATGATTTGCACGGTTGCTAAAGCCAGTAAATCTATTGATAACTATAAAAGTGAGGATATATAAATGCAAGAATTTCTACGACGCATTATTGGTCACATGCTTGACCAATATGCAACGGTATTAATGGTGCTTGGCGCAGTATCCACCGTTACGTATATCGTCTTAATTACTGACATTAGAAGCCAAGAAGGAAATGCTCGCTTAGTTAAGATGAGCGCAGAGCAAGCACAATTAGTCGAAAGCATTAATTTTTTACTCAGCCAAAAAACGTACGCTAAAGACAAGTTTGACATCCAAAAAATCGATAACAAAATCATTGCCAACATGACCCAATTGGATCAAGCACATGGCTCACTTAGTGCAGGTGACCGCTTTATCCGTGAAGGCGAACGCTTAGTCCATGTCCCTGGCATGTTATCCAATGATTTAAGAATTTTATATTTTGACAAAACAAAACCGCTAGACGCACAAATGCGTACCTATATCGCGACTGTACGCCAATTATATCGACAACCTGCGGGCAGTTTACGAATAGATGACCCTGAGTTACAACGGTTATTTCATACAATCTCTATCCCTCTAATAGAAGATTTAAATAGAGCCAGCCAAATATACCAACGTCAAAGTGAATTTATGTTAGGTAGCACGACTAACAAACAGCACATGATGTTCATGATTTCAATGGCAACTCTCATCTCGGTAGGTCTTTTGTTATTACAACCTTTAGTTATAAAACTCAAAGAAAGTGCATTAAAAATGCAACAAGAGAAAAACTTTGCCGATAACGTGATTAATACAACACAAGCATTAATCATAGGGCTTAATAGCAATAAACAAATCGTATTATTCAACCATTATGCCGAGGAAAATAGTGGCTGGTCTGACAAGGAAGTCCACGGCAATGACTTCTTTGAGCAGTTCATGCCTGATGACCAACAAGGCGAATTAGCGACCCTGTTTGGCGACATGATATCTGGAAAAACTGAGTTCGCAGACCCTATAGAAACGACTATGTTGGTAAGCACAGGGGACGTACTGAATATTTTATGGAATCCAACGGTAGTCAAAGACCCTGTGTCACAAGAACCTGTGATGTTCTTAGCAACAGGTCTGGATATTACCGAACGTAAAATTGCTGAACAAAAAGTTATTAAAGCTAACGCCGAATTGGCTCAACTTAGCTCTCGTCTACAAGGCGAGGTTAACCTGGCAGCAACGTTACAACGCTCTATCTTGCCACAACCAACGATAGAATTACCGGGCGTACAAGGCTTAGCCAACCTCTTAACGTCAAGTGAGGTCGGTGGCGATTACTACGATTACTACTCTGTGGGCGGCCACCATAGTATTTTATTAATTGGTGACGTAAGTGGTCACGGGGTAGCAGCAGGAACGATGGTGGGCGCGGCCAAAGCTGGTGTTTATCCATTAATTCATGAGGGTGTTACCAACCCAAGCGAAATATTAAACTCATTAAATGAAACGATGCGGGTAACAGCACAGCAATCGTTATTAATGACTATGGCGTGTTTAAGTTTGGACGCGAGAACCGGTAAATTAATTTTTGCCAATGCAGGCCATGTACTTCCTTTTATATTGCGCAAGAACGCAACCCAGTGGGACATGCTAGAGGCGTCTGGCTTACCCTTAGGAAAAAGCATTGACTCCGATTACTTTGAAACTGCTGTTGAATTAACATTAGAAGTAGGCGACCGCTTATTCTTATATACTGACGGTTTAGTTGAAGAAGAATCTCCAACAGGCCAAGTATTTGGTTATGATAGGTTAGAAGCCATTCTGAATGCGAATACAGCGACTGAGCATCCTGAAGTTCTGCGCAATACTATACTCGAAGCACTGAGACGCCATTGCCGAACCAACGTGTTTACCGATGACGTAACCATAGTCGTTATTGAGCATAGTGACCGCGTTATACAAGCCGTCGCCGACAATGAAGTCAGTGATATTATCCGAATTTCAGAAAACTATTACCGCCACGGCGACCATCCTATTCCACGTATCTCTAAAGAATATGTGGTCTTCTTAGCCGAACACGGCTATTCCGACTTATTAAACCGTTTTAAACAAGATGGTATTTGTCGAATTCTTCCTAAATACAATGAATTTTGCCATAAGCTAGGCTGGGAACATCTGCTTGCTCAACATCATGAATCGTTTAATGATGACTTGTATGCATTAATGCCAAATAGCGCTAACTCTCGTCAGTTCCAACTTACCCACACTGAAGACAAAATGTTTATCATGGAAGAAATTAAATCGTGGCTGGACGACCAACATCGATTAAATAAAGACCATATCGATGCATTGATTGTTATTCTCGACGAAATGACAGAAAACAGCTTATATGCCGCACCTAGAGACGGTAAAGGTGTTGCCTACTACAGCAAAGGTGAATCCAGAGAGTTATCTGCCCATGAGGAAGTGCGCATTGATATTGCATTATCCGATGACATGTTAGGCTTAATGATTACCGATAACTGGGGCACATTAACCCCAGCCGTTTTCCTGAAAAACTTAGCCCAAGCCATGGAAGAAGGGGTTGAAGCAGGCATAGGTGGGGTAGGCTTATATATGATGTGGCGCTTATCCGATTACTTACAAATACGCGTCCACCCGCAAAAACGCACCCAAGTCACTACATTATGGGATATTAAAAATTCCGTCGATATGGATGTGGATTCCGGCGTGCAATTTCTCTATCACAGCGAACTAGAAACTGCTTACTTAGAGAGGGCATAATCATGAATATGGCAGTCAAATTTAGCATTGAACCGGTCACCGGACAGGATTTTCATTATAACTTAGTAGGCTCTATCGACGCTCATGCATCAGAAACCTTAAACACCTTATATGATGTACCCGCAGAATCACATGTGTTACTCGACTTTAGCCAAGTCGAGCGGGTTAACTCTATGGGCTTATCGCTATTGCTGAAGTTATTTGAAATCTGGGAAAGCAAACGAATTAAAATCGAAGTTCAGCATCTTGATCGCATGATTAGTATGCTATTTAAAATTACCGGCTTAGGACGCTTTATCAAAGACGGTAAAGCAAGTCCCGCAACCCCAGCCTCAACAGCGAACCCTGAACCACCGAGACATATTGAAGCCAAAATAGCCTCTACCACATCAACACCACCTAGCACAGCAAGCGATAAGCTCAATTTCGTCGCCAGCTTACAAACAGGGCAACAGCTAACAGGCTGGTATTTATTGAACACTTACCTACAAAGACGGTTAAAGCAAGCAATACATTTTGAGCAGGCCAACGACGTATTAAATCCTAACTTCACCGATTTATTATTTGCCAAGCCCTTTGAGGCCTGTCAAATGATTAATAATCACGGCTATATCCCTGTCA
>CAWUNX010000322.1:0-4580 GCA_963923905.1 uncultured Methylocucumis sp. | reverse complement strand
GAGATCCTCTCTGGTCTCGTGGGCTCGGAGATGTGTATAAGAGACAGCCGGTAGAAATGGCTATGCCCAGTCAATGGGCGGTCGTTAGCCGACTCAAAGAAAATGAAGTGTATGTAAAATTATTTTCTGACATTTATCATATTGATTTGAATAAAATTCCGCATATCAAAGACGCATTATTCAACCAGCCGACGCCAACTGAAGTCGCGACTGTTTATACCGACTTAGCATTAGCTATCGCAGAGTTCGAACTGAGTGCTGTGTTTAACAAATTTAATTCTAAATTCGACTTTGTCATGGCAGGCAAAACCCGTTTTACTAAACTCGAAAAGCTTGGCATGACCTTATTCAATGATGAAAATAAAGGCAATTGCGCGGCGTGTCATCCTAGCGAAGTCACCATTGACGCTAGCGGCAATAAACTGCCACCGCTGTTTACCGACTTTACTTACGACAATATCGGCGCGCCAAGAAACTTAACTATCCCCGGCAATCCAGAGCCTGACTTAGGTTTAGGCGGCAGAAGCGATATTCGTAAAGCCGACCCAGAACGTGCAGAGCTAGGAAAACATAAAGTCATGTCGTTGCGAAATATTGCCATTACCCCACCTTATGGACATAACGGCGTGTTTACTAGCCTAGAACAAATCACGCACTTTTATAATACCCGCGATGTATTAGGTACAGTAGACAATAACCAACAGCCAAATTTTGGCGTAACCGGCTGGCCTAAGCCTGAAATTGCTAAAAACGTCAATACCGATGAATTAGGTGATTTAGGCTTAACAGACGACGAAGAAAAAGCGATTGTTGCCTTCTTAAAAACCCTCACCGATGACTATCCAGATTGGGGTAATGACCCTTTAGTGCCTCCCGGCACGCCATCGCCTTATTCGGTTACGCCTTAATCGTTTGCGTTATTTATAGCGCTTTCGTCTGAGATTGCGCTTTTGCATGAGCAAAAGCGCAGATTATGATTAATTGCTTGGCCGTGAGAAATCAGGTTCGTGGGGTGGAACTTTTTCTTGTAAGCAATGGTAAGCAGCATTTTCGTATTTAATCCGTAACGACTGCGGATTTTCATGCTCAACTAAAAACTTTTCTGCTTCTTGCGGGGTTAAATCTTTCATCATAAACATCGCGATACACGTACACGACTTGGTTAGGCGAGGTTTGTCGTTATCTGGATTGGTTGAATTTTTTAATTCTCGTGCGACACATTGATCAGCGAATTGCTGCTCGAAGTTTTGCTTTTCGTTTTCGGTCACTTTAGGTTCTTTGGAATGATCGAAAGGATTGTTAGGTTTGGGGGCGCTTACCGTTGGTGTGGGATTGGTTTTTTCTTTTTCATCAGAACAACCGCTAAGCGTTAAGCTTAATAGTGCCGCTATGGCAGCAGCATAGCATAATGTTTTTCTCATAGTAGTTCGTAGTTATAGTTAATATTAAGACTAAACAGGGAGTTAACTTACTCAGCAACTAATTACTGTTAAGCTAAGTGGTTTTGTGTTTATGCTCTAACACATTGACGGATTTAATTTAAGGTGCGCATTGCGTACCTTACCTAAAAAACCGAATATGACCGTTCAGAGTGACACGTTAGAGTAGTTTAACTCAATACCGCTGTCTTGCGTATAACCGTCATTTTAATCTGCTAAACTGCGAGAATCTCAGTATAATAATCAGTTATTTTTAATGTACGCAAGGTATTGAACTATGCAAATTATTCAAGAAGCACTGACGTTTGATGATGTGTTATTAGTGCCACGACACTCAACTGTGTTACCTCGCGAAGTCGATATCAGAACACAACTTACTAGAACCATCGCGTTAAACATTCCTCTTATGTCAGCCGCTATGGATACTGTTACCGAAGCTAGGCTAGCTATTGCAATTGCCCAAGAAGGCGGCATAGGGATTATTCATAAAAACATGACCATAGATCAGCAAGCACGCGAAGTTAGGCATGTTAAAAAATATGAGACTGGCGTGATAAAAGACCCTATTACGGTCGCACCGAATGTCAGTATTCGTGATGTGATTAAGCTTACCCGGGCAAAAAATATTTCAGGCGTACCTGTCGTTGATGGCGATGAGTTGGTGGGCATTGTTACTAGCCGGGATTTACGCTTTGAAACCCATTACGACGAACCTGTAGCCAAAATCATGACGCCAAAAGAGCGTTTAGTGACGGTTAATGAAAACGCTGATCCGAAAGAAGCCGTTGCGTTATTACATAAACATAGGATTGAAAAAGTCTTAGTCGTCAACAACGACTTCCATTTACGCGGTTTAATCACCGTTAAAGACATACAAAAAGCTAAAGATTACCCACAAGCGTGTAAGGACGAACAAGAGCGTTTACGTGTAGGTGCAGCCGTTGGTACCGGTGCGGGCACAGAAGAACGCGTTGCCGCTTTGGTAGCTGCGGGTGTTGATGTTATTGTCGTGGATACCGCGCATGGTCACTCACAAGGTGTATTAGATAGAATTCAATGGGTTAAAAAACATTACCCTGACGTACAAGTCATCGGCGGCAATATCGCCACCGCAGAAGCAGCCTTAGCCTTAGCCAAAGCAGGTGCTGACGGCGTTAAAGTCGGCATAGGGCCTGGTTCGATTTGCACAACGCGTATCATTGCTGGCGTCGGCGTACCGCAGATTACTGCAGTCAGCAATGTAGCGGAAGCTTTAAAAGGGACAGGAATCCCGGTGATTGCCGATGGTGGTATTCGTTATTCGGGCGATGTTGCTAAAGCCTTAGCAGCGGGTGCTCATGCAATTATGTTAGGTGGTTTATTTGCCGGTACTGAAGAAGCCCCAGGCGAAATTGAATTATTTCAAGGACGTTCGTATAAATCGTATCGCGGCATGGGCTCATTAGGTGCTATGGCGCAACAACAAGGCTCCAGTGATCGTTATTTTCAAGAAGAAGCGGATTCAGTTGAAAAACTCGTGCCAGAAGGCATAGAAGGTCGCGTACCGTATAAAGGTAGTTTGCTTGCGGTTATCCATCAATTATTAGGCGGTATCCGCGCCAGCATGGGTTATACCGGCAGCCATAATATTGCAACGCTGCATGAAAAGGCGCAGTTCGTTAGAGTAACGAATGCTGGTATTCGTGAAAGCCATGTGCACGATGTGACGATTACTAAAGAAGCGCCTAATTATCGGGCAGATTAATTACTCAGGTTTGCCAAACGCGATTTTGACGCGTTTGGCAAAATCGTGTTCATTACGAATAGCGACCCATAATCTATACCACTCGTGTAATGCAATAATCGCTGGATGGTAAGATTTGAGTACAGGTATAACGCCATAATTTGCAATGGGTTGTTGTTCGGCTTGGTAAGTTGCAAAACAGTGGTCGAACAACATAATGATACCGCCGAAATTTTTATTTAAATACTGTTTATCGCAGGCATGATGTACACGATGGTTTGAGGGTGAATTAAATACTAGGTCAAACCAGCCTAGTCGTCCCACAAGCTCGGTGTGTAAGCCATATTGATAAAGTAAGTTAATCGCAATAACTAATAACGCATCTTCTGGAGCGAAACCTATCAGGAATAAGGGTAGAAAAAAGACAAAACTCCCACTAATCGGCCCTGTCCAGCCTAAGCGCATGGCACTGAATAAATATAAATGATTGCTTGAATGATGTACGGCATGAGTCGCCCAAAACCATCGACATTCATGGCTAAGGCGATGAAACCAGTAATACAAAAATTCTTCGGCTAAAAACAATACCGGCCAATACCATACGGCTGATGCGTTTAAACTCAATAACCTATGCTCAACGGCTAGGCTTACAAACCCTGTCGCAACACCGAGTGTCGCAAATCTAAGCACTCTTCCAATTAACGCAATGGCTAACGAGGCCAAACTTTCGCGCCAATCGTAAGCGATTTTTTGCACATGCATAACATATAATGCTTCGGCAATGGCAGCGATTAGGGCAAGGCTAACGATTAAAGCAAAAATGGGTGTGAATTCCATAATAGCTAGTGTGCTAGATAAAACTCAAACTAAGTATGTTTCACCTTAGTTTGAGTTTAAAGGGAGGTTGGTTAAGTGTGATTTAAAACTCACCCGATTTTTTGGTTACCGCATAAATTTTACTTACCGTAAACTTAGTGACAGCATCGCCTTTTATCATCGTAGCACTAGCGGCTGAGGTGCTAGAAAAGGCCAGTTTTAACACCGAGTAATCTAACATTGATAAACCGGCGTATGAGGTATTGCCTTTGCTATCCGTTGCAGCCGGTGTGCCTAAGAAAATATTGTAAGTAATCGCGTCAGATTCTTCGTTGATGGAAAAATAAGGCACGATAGTGGTGACGACACCTTTAAGCTTAAGCGTGGCATAAAACAAATAATCTTCAACAGAGTCGTGTTTCCAAACCCCATCATAATTACCACCACTATAAGCAAAAAATAAGCTCGCGCTAAAAGTTTCCGCAGCAGCGTCGCTAGGAGTGATAGTACCTGTCATCGCATCGCCCGTAACAGTGGCATCTAAAGTCGCAGAACTATCGCGCCTGTCTCTTATACACATCTGACGCTGCCGACGATACTCC
>CAWUNX010000321.1:0-4603 GCA_963923905.1 uncultured Methylocucumis sp. | reverse complement strand
TTACAAACTGAGCAAAGCGCTGAAACGGCGTTTTTAGGCAGTGAGCAAGTTGCTTGGTTAGAAGAAAACTTAAAAAACTCGACGGCAGTATGGAAAGTCATCGCGGCAGATATGCCAATTGGCTTAAATGTGGGTGACGACCCGGTAAACAATCCGCCACAACGCTGGGAAGCTATTGCCAATGGTAATGATGGCACTGCCTTAGGTCGTGAGTTAGAAATTGCTGGCCTGTTAAGCTATATCAAAAAAGAAAGCATTAAAAATATCGTTTGGTTAACGGCCGATGTTCATTATGCTGCTGCGCATTATTACGATCCAGAAAAAGCACAAACGAAAGACTTTAACGGATTCTGGGAATTTGTTTCTGGTCCTTTAAATGCCGGTTCTTTTGGTCCAAATTCCACTGATGGCACCTTTGGCCCACAAGTTGTGTTTTACAAAGCCCCACCAGCAGGTCAAGCAAACTTATCGCCTTATGCAGGTTTACAATTCTTTGGTGAAGTTAATATCGATAAAAGCAGCAAAGAAATGGTTGTTGATTTGAAAGATATTAATGGCGATTCTGTGTACAGCAAAACTTTAACTGCCGAATAATAACTTAAACACGGTGAGTACACCGATGGCGGTTTGCTGTCGCGAAACCGCCCTACGCACAAGCCGTCTGGACGTGTCCAGACGGCTTTTTAATGCAACACTCGCCCTACCGTTCTCAACAACCATTGCTTGAATTGCCATTGTTCAGTTTCTGTAATATCAGTTAACCATTCGATGCGCCCCTGCTGAGCATAAGCTATCGGCACGCCGTTTTTATAAAGTATACGGTGTTTGCTTTGCGCCGGTAGACGCTTTCCAGGTGTGATGATGCCGGTTAAGTTTAACGGGTCAGCGCTACTCAGCACGATAAATTCGGCTTCGCTCGCTAGGTCGCGGGAATTTTTGAGCTGGCTTATCGCTTCAGGTAATGCAAATTGCTCGCCGGCAAATCCTTGCACAAAACGACCACCGCGCACGTCACCCCGAGCTTCTAAACGTCTATAAACATAGAGTAAATCTTGCCAAATCGGTACTATATCCTCAGCCTCTAAGAGTTTTCTGAACACCACACCATAGCGGCGCAATAAAACCTTAGCGATATATTCGGCATGTTCATGACGCTTAGCGCGGTCTTGTTCATAAGCGCGCAAGACAAACCAGCGCCCTACCCCTGAAAATGGCTGGTAACCGCGATAACGTTTCATTTTCCGGTGTTGTACCGATTCCGGCACTATCAGCGTGCGCAAGCCTTGATAATAGTCAGCGCTGATTAAACCGCTCGCAACCAGTTCACCCAGTGCTTCGTTAAGCTGTGCCGACAACAAGCCCGTTTCGACTTGCAATTCTTCTATAAAACTCGCGCCGAGTTGCTTTAGCGCATGAAATAACTTAGCGGCTGACGCAGATAAGCTCATGCCATCTTGCGTAGGCATGGGCGCGTAATAGCGCCAATGCGCTAGGGATGTTCTAGGGATAAAATTTATCGCGGTCGTTTTAGCAATTGGTTTTTTAGGTTTATCAGCTTGATTCGGCGTTGCTGAAATAAGCTTTAACCAAAGCAATCGACCGGAACTGCATAATTGATCTAACTCAAGCGTCGAATAAGGCTTTATTCTTGCGGGTAAAATCGTTTGTTCCCAGGCCGAAGCGGGCGCGCTAATGCCTTCTAACTGTAATAAGCGCTGCTCTAAACTATCCTCTGTTGTCGCTGTGCTAATGTGTTGCCAAGCAAATAAAAAACGCATAAAACTCGCGCTGGAGACCGGCTCTACCTCAGCGCGCATACGCTGTAGACTTAACCGATGCATACGCGCCAGCAAACCACGTTCACACCATTCTGGCTCTAAAACGGTTTGACTGTAGCGACCTTGCATGGCATAACCTTGTTGTTCTAAACGCAATAGCGCTTGTTCGACTAGTTCAACTGAAACGTTAATTGAATTGGCTAATGCCGTTGCCGTCACCGGCCCTAAGCCTTCTAAACGACTCCGCATTAATTCCGTTAATGCGCTAAGCGTATCCACCGCTTCGTTATTTAGCACAGGCTGGATAACCGGCATTAACTGAGCATCGGCATGAACCCATAATAAGGTTTGCAAGCGTTCAGCAGCTACAAAAATCTTAGTTCTTTCAGCAACTTGCATAATAGTCGCGCGCTGGCTATGGATTAACGGCGTTAACAAGGCTTGCCAATGCTGTGTTAAGGCTTCCGCTTCGGTAATAAAACCTAATATCACTAAAGCATCATGCAATTCATCAGGCGTATTGGCTTTCGGCCACGCTTCTAAGCGAACTTGCTCAATGGCTTGGCTACGCAGTTGACCGCTATCTGCCGCGCTTTGTAGGTCTAGCGTGCGAGGCGACTTAACCGCTAAGGTGCGGCGTTCTTCGGCGGGCGCATCATCTAAAAAGGCATAAGGTCTGGCATTGAGAATTTCTTGCGCCAATGCTGAAGGTTGGGTTAATTCGCGGGTAATAATGTCACACTGACCTTGCTCGATACGCGTTAAAAGCTTTTCTAAGCCCGTAACATCCATTAACTCATGCAAACAATCAGCGAGTACTTGATTAACCAAAGGATGGTCGGGAACTTGCCTATCGCCTGGAATATTTTCAAAACACGCCAGTTGGTCGGGAAAAATTACCGCGATTAAGTCTTCGGCATCATTACGTTGAAAATATGCGGGGACTTTTTTGCCCGCACGGTTGCGGGGAATCGCTAACGCAATATTGGCTACCCAACGCCAACGCGCGGCAAAAAAAGGTGCCGCTAGCAAGGCTTGAATCAATACCTGGCGAACACTTGCGGCTTTTAGATAATGC
Organism: uncultured Methylocucumis sp.; assembly: GCA_963923905.1. GTDB lineage: Bacteria > Pseudomonadota > Gammaproteobacteria > Methylococcales > Methylomonadaceae > Methylovulum. The sequence goes on along the minus strand of CAWUNX010000321.1, from coordinate 1,747 downwards.
GCCGGCTCAATTAACGGGAAACTATGAGTAGCGCTTAACGACAAAATAATGCAGTCTTCGTTAGCGGCGGCTTGTAATTCAAAATTAAATTGCCGGCAAAAGCGTTTGCGTAACGCTAAACCCCAAGCACGGTTGATTCTCGAGCCGAAAGGCGCATGTATGACTAAATGGGTATCACCGACTTCATCGAAAAATCGTTCAAACACAATCACTTGCTGTGTCGGTAATTGACTTAACGCGGCTTTGCCTGCCGCTAAATAGTTGAGTAATTGCTCAGCTGCAGGAAGTGGTAATGCTAATTCTTGTTGTAAATAACGTTCAGCCGGTTCAAGCCCTTGCTCTAGCAGCTTGTCAAACTCAGCACGAAACAGCGATACAGCAGCAGATAATTCATCACTACGCCCGGGTGACTCACCAAACCAAAATGGAATAGTCGGCGGCAAGCCCTGCGCATCTTCAACAAATACCCTACCTTGTTCGATTTTTAACATCCGGTACGACGTATTGCCGAGTTGAAAAATATCACCGGGTAGGCTTTCAAAGGCAAAATCTTCATTTAATGTGCCGACGAACAAGCCTTCAGGCTGCATAATCACATCGTAATCGAATTGGTCGGGAATTGCGCCACCATTAACAAGCGCTGTTAACCGAGCATTTTTGCGGGCGCGTAGCTGGCCGTGTACCGCATCTCTATGCAAATAAGCGCTACGCCGACCGCGCCGCGTATGAAAACCATCAGCCAACATTTTTACGACATCAATAAACTGCGTATAAGTCAGCGCTCGATACGGCCAGGCTCGGGTTATGACTTGATATAAAGCCTGCTCCGACCATTCTTGGCTGGCAATTTCGGCAACGATTTGCTGAGCTAAGACGTCTAGCGGTTGCTCAATAATCGTTATCGCATCGAGTTCGCCACGACTAATCGCCGCCAGCATGGCCGTACATTCGACTAAATCATCCCTAGACAGCGGAAATAATCGCCCTTTAGGTATGGCTGTTAATTTATGCCCTGAGCGCCCTACCCGTTGCAACAACGTGCTAATCGCTTTAGGCGAGCCTAATTGACACACTAAATCAACATCGCCTATATCTAAACCCAATTCTAATGACGCCGTTGCAACCAAGGCTTTTAGCTGGCCTTGTTTTAGCCGTTGCTCGGCATCTAAACGGTGCTCTTTAGCTAAGCTACCATGATGTGAGGTCACCGCATTATCGCCTAAACGTTCGACTAATGCGGCGGCCACTCTCTCTGCCATGCGCCGGGTGTTAACAAAAATCAGCGTCGTTTTATGCGCAAGTAGCAATTGCTCTAATCTGTCATACACTTCGCTCCAAACTTCATTTGCCATAATGGCGGCTAACGGCGTTGACGTGACTTCTATCTGCAAATCACGCTGTCGGCTATGCCCGGTATCGATAATCGTGCGCGGCGATTGCTCATCGCCCATTAAAAAATTAGCAATCGCGCTAATAGGTTTTTGCGTCGCTGAAATGCCTATGCGCACAGGCGATTGCGCGGTTAATTCGGCTAAGCGCGCGAGTGACAAACTCAAATGCGCACCGCGTTTGTTATTGGCTAAGGCATGAATTTCATCAATAATCACGGTGCGCACCGGGCTTAATAACTCACGCCCAGACGCAGAGCTTAATAAGACATACAGCGATTCGGGTGTCGTCACTAAAATATGCGGTGGATATTTTTTCATCGCCGTGCGCTCAGCTGACGGTGTATCGCCAGTGCGGG
>CAWUNX010000320.1:0-4622 GCA_963923905.1 uncultured Methylocucumis sp. | reverse complement strand
TCACCCTTCTTAAATTTTAAGACTGGGGGTTTTAAATTTCGGAAATAGCCTTATTTACCGATAGAGCGATTCATTACCGCATAGACCAGGGTTTCGACCATTTTAAAATCGCATTATCTATAGGCGTCATGAAAATGGTGCGCTCCGATTTGGCGGCCAGTGGCGTGATGTTCTCATTAGACACCGAGTCCGGTTTTAAAGATGTGGTGTTTATTACCGGTGCTTATGGTTTAGGAGAAAACGTGGTACAAGGTGCTGTTGACCCAGACGAGTTTTATGTACATAAGCCTACGTTTAATCAAGGATTTAAAGCGGTATTAAAACGCAGCCTAGGCGCGAAAAAAATTAAAATGGTTTATAGCAGTGGACGCACACGCGAACCTACCCGTAATGTCGTCACCTCAACTGAAGAGCGTAACCGTTTTTGTATTAATGACCAGGATGTGTTAACCCTGGCTGAGTATGCTTTAACAATAGAAAACCATTACAGCGCAAAAGCAGGTTTTCACAAGCCTATGGATATGGAGTGGGCAAAAGATGGACTGGATGGCTTGTTGTATATCGTGCAAGCTAGACCTGAAACGGTGGTATCACAGCGTAGTGGTTTAGTACTAGAGCATTATCGACTCACTGAACCCGGTGTGGCGCTAATCACCGGCCATGCGGTAGGTAGCAAAATCGCTACCGGCACAGCGCGTATCATTGGGCAGGTCAGCGAGTTAAGCACGTTTAAACCTGGCGACGTGCTGGTTGCAGACATGACCACGCCAGATTGGGAACCAGTGATGAAAATAGCGTCTGCGATTATCACAAATCGCGGTGGTCGTACCTGTCATGCCGCGATTATTTCGCGTGAATTAGGCGTACCAGCCGTAATAGGCTGCGATAATGCAACGACCATTATTCCTGACAATACTAGGGTCACAGTATCATGTGCTGAAGGCGATATTGGCAAAGTGTATCAAGGTCAGTTAGCTTTTGCCGTGACGCATACCGATTTATCGGAACTTGCACGGCCTAAAACGCATATCATGATTAATATCGGTAATCCCGAACTGGCGTTTAAAACTAGCCAATTACCCAATGACGGCGTGGGCTTGGCGCGTATGGAGTTCATCGTTACCGAATATATTAAAGCGCACCCTATGGCGTTATTACATCCTGAGCGGGTAAAAGACAACCAAGAATTAGCGCTATTACAACAATTGACGCACAACTATCAAACACCTGCCGAGTTTTTTATTCAACGCTTAGCTGAAGGCGTTGCCACCATCGCGGCCGCGTTTTATCCTAAACCGGTCGTGGTACGCATGTCGGATTTTAAATCCAATGAATACGCCAGTTTATTAGGTGGACGCTGGTTTGAATTTAGCGAAGAAAATCCTATGATTGGCTTTCGCGGGGCATCTCGTTATTATCATCCCGCTTATGCCGAAGGCTTTGCGTTGGAATGTGCAGCAATGCGTCGAGTGCGTAACGACATGGGCTTAACCAATGTGGTTTTGATGATACCGTTTTGCCGTCGCATTGACGAAGCGCAACGCGTATTAGCTTACATGGCTGAACAAGGACTTAAACGCGGTGACAATGGTTTAGAGATTTATGTCATGTGTGAAATTCCGAATAACGTCATTCAAATCGATGCGTTTTCTGAATACTTTGATGGCTTTTCCATAGGGTCTAATGATTTAACGCAGTTAACATTAGGCGTTGATAGAGATTCAGCGATTGTCGCGGCCGAATTTGATGAACGCGATGCCGGCGTGAAAGAAATGATACGTTTAGCGGTAACCGGTGCACATCGTAATAACCGTCATTGCGGCCTTTGTGGACAAGCGCCGTCGGATTATCCAGAAATGGCGGAATATTTAGTTGAGATAGGTATTGATTCCATGAGTTTAAATCCCGATACGGTGTTAAAAACCACGCAATTAGTGCTAGCCACCGAACAGCGTTTAAATAAAGGTTAACCCTTAATTAGCGTGATGATTCATTTTGAATGTGGTTATGGCATTGAGATTTAAATAGATTATTTATGCCCCGCTTACTCAATATCATGCTAATCACATTGGCTTTAACCTATTTTGTATGTTGTATCGCATTATTTGTGTTCCAGCGGTCGCTGATTTACTATCCTCAACCTGTGCATAACCGTAATAACATAGAGGTATTATCGCTGGTATCGGATAAGGAAACGATTCAAATATCGGCTAAACAAGTAAAATCAGAAAGTGCTGTTATTTATTTCGGCGGCAATGCTGAAGATGTATCGCTTAGCTTACCTGCTTATGTACGCATTTTTCCAAATGATGCGATTTATATGATGCATTACCGAGGTTATGGTGACAGCACGGGTACACCTTCCGAGCAAGGCTTATATGAAGATGCTTTAAACGTGTATGACACAGTTGCTAAACAGCATTCTCATATTACCGTGATTGGCCGAAGCTTAGGGAGCGGTATTGCCGTGCGCTTGGCGAGTGAGCGCAAGATTGCACGATTAATTTTAGTAACGCCGTTTTATAGTTTAGAAGAAACCGCCGCACAGCAGTTTCCTTTGTTCCCAGTGCGATGGCTATTGCTAGATAAATTCCAATCTTGGCGTTATGCTAAAAATATAACCTCGCCAACAGTATTGATAATCGCTGAAAAGGATGAAATCGTTAAGCCGTCTGATTCAGAACGTCTATTCCATGAGTTTAACTCAGGTATAGCAAGGCTAAAACGCTTACCAGGAGAGGACCATAACAGCATTTCTACGAATCCGGATTATTGGCTAGCGCTGAAATCCGACTAACTTTTCTTTTAATCGCAGGCAGTGTCATTATGAAACCGTTTCTCGAACAGCTCGCCGCTCAATACCATAATAACGCGACGAATTTATTAGCCATATTACGCGCTGTGCAAGCGCGTTTTCATTACATACCCGAACCCGCTATCACGACATTAGCTGAATTATTAACGATTCCGCGTACGCAGATTTTAGCCGTCATCGAGTTTTATAGCTTTTTCCATTTAACACCTAAAGGTCAATACGAATTGCTTATCAGTGATTCGATTACTGACCACATGCTGGGCAAACACGCGTTAATGGCGTATTTATCCGAGCGCTTACAAGTCGCTGTTGGTGAGGTTCGTGCAGATGGCCTGGTGAGCTTAGACAATACCTCGTGTACCGGCTTATGCGATCAAGGCCCGGCAGGCTTAGTGAATGGTTTAGCGTTAACCCAACTTGATAAGCCACGAGTCGATTTAATCGTCGAATTAATTAATCAACAAAAACCTTTATCCGAATGGCCTAAGCATTTATTTGACGTCAACGATAATATCCAGCAAACCGGTTTGTTACTGGCGAGCGCGATTACGCCCGGTCAAGGCTTAACAACAACGTTTACACGCGGTATCGCGCAAACCTTGGCTGAGATTGATTTGTCTGGATTGCGTGGACGCGGAGGGGCGGGTTTTAAAACCGCGATGAAATGGCGGTTTTGCTCGGAAGAACCGGAAACTGAGCGCTACGTGGTTTGTAATGCCGATGAAGGCGAGCCGGGTACGTTTAAAGATAGAGTGCTATTAAATAGTTATGCCGAACAGGTTTTTGAAGGCATGACGATTGCCGCCGGCATCATAGGCGCTAAAAAAGGCTTTTTATACTTGCGTGGCGAATATTTATTCTTATATGACAAACTCCTTGTCTTACTCGAACAGCGCCGACAAGCCGGATTATTAGGGCAAAATATTTTAGGTCAGGATTTTACCTTCGATATAGAGATATGCTTAGGTGCGGGTGCTTATATTTGCGGTGAAGAATCAGCATTGATTGAGTCATTAGAAGGCAAAATGGGTATACCGCGTAATCGCCCTCCTTACCCTGTGACTAGCGGTTATTTAGACAAACCAACCATTGTCAATAACGTAGAAACCTATTTAGCCGCCGCTGCAATAGCCGTTAATGGCGGTGCTTGGTTTGCCAATGTGGGTACGGAAAAATCTAAAGGTACAAAAATCTTAAGTATTAGCGGTGATTGTAAAAGGCCTGGCATTTATGAAGTGCCTTTTGGCACGACCATACAAGCTGTCCTCGACTTATGCGGTGCTGACGATGTGTTGGGCGCGCAAATTGGTGGGCCATCAGGCACGTTTATTTCCAATCAAGAACTCCATAGAAAGTTAGCGTTTGAAGATTTAGCTACTGGTGGTTCGTTTATCATTTTTGACAATAGTCGAGAGCTATTAGCAATAGTTAAAAACTTTACCCATTTCTTTGCCCATGAAAGCTGTGGTTTTTGTACGCCATGCCGAGTTGGCACTTCGTTATTGCAAAAACAACTGGATAAAATCGTAGACGGTCATGGCTCGGCTGGCGATGTAGTGGCATTAGAAGAGTTATGCCGATTAGTCAAACAATACAGTCACTGTGGTTTAGGCCAAACTGCAGCCAATCCTATTTTGACCACCTTAGAACGCTATCCTGAAGTGTACCAAGCACAATTAAAGAAAATTAGTTACGAGCCGGGCTTTGATTTAGACGCTGCGTTGGCAACAGCAAGACGGTTAGCAAATCGCGATGATGCGGGCGCGCATTTAGCGCAAATTGGAGAAGAACATGACTAAAACGCTCA
>CAWUNX010000319.1:0-4623 GCA_963923905.1 uncultured Methylocucumis sp. | reverse complement strand
GATCCTCTCTGGTCTCGTGGGCTCGGAGATGTGTATAAGAGACAGAAATAGACATAGTGATGACTTACCATGCTTTTGTCGTTTGCCAAGCGCTTAAAAAATTAGGCGGTGATCTGAAAGATGCACGCCGACGCCGACGTATTAAAGCGGCTTTAATGGCTGAACGTTTAGGGGTAACCCGCGCGACCTTAGACCGCATGGAAAAAGGCGCACCCAGCGTCAGTATCGCGACTTACCTAACCGCGATTTACACCTTAGACCCTAACAAGTTAAACGAATTCGCTAATGTGTTTGCCAGAGACAAAGACGTATTAGGCCAAACGATTTCAGACCGGGCGTTGCCGAAACGGATTCGCGGTACGTCCAAATTATGAAACTCATTGTTACAATGGACTGGGTGGGCTGTTCTGGCAGAGTAGGTGAGCTGGAAATTTTTAATAATCGTGGTACCGAGACTTATCAATTCACCTATACCCAAGAATGGGTTAAAAAAGGCTTTCAAATTGACCCAGCGTTGGCGTTATTAGCAGAGTTTCCGCAACATAGCCAAACCTTGCCTGGTGTCTTCCAAGATATTTGCCCCGACCGATGGGGGCGGTTAGTGCAAAAACGCGCTAAACCTGGACATTTCAGTGACGCTGATCTTATGCTAGGCGTTAGCGACTTCATGCGTATGGGAGCTCTACGGTTAAGCGAAGCGAATCGGCCAGAAGTATTTTTGGCCAATAACACTCAAGTGCCTAAGTTAGTGCATTTACGCGAATTGGCGGAAGCTAGTCGGCGTTTGGAGCAAGGCTTAGAAACCGAAACCGACTTGACTCAGCTTTTAGAAGCTGGTTCATCGTTGGGCGGAGCGCATCCTAAAGCAGTGGTGCAAGACGGCCACACTTTGTATTTGGCTAAATTTCAATCGCATTTGGATACTGAGCGGGTATGTGCTTGGGAAGCGACGATGTTAGACTTAGCGCAAAAAGCTGGGATAGCTACCCCTAAACATCGATTATTAAATCCAAAGCATTCTCGGCCTATTTTGTTGTTAGAACGCTTTGATAGAAGCGTATCTGGGCGTATTCCATTTGCCTCGGCGATGACTTTAAGCGGGCGACAAGACCGCGACGATGCCAGTTACGCAGAGCTCGCTAGCGTTGTGTCCAGTCTATCAGCGCAAGCAAAGCTCGATAGTTTTGATTTATGGCGGCGGATGACGTTTAACGCGATGGCAGGCAATACCGATGACCATTTACGTAATCACGCCTTTTTGCGCACACCATCCGGTTGGCGCTTAGCACCGGCTTATGATTTAAACCCCAACGCAGAACCGTTAGAGCGTCGAAGCCATGCGTTAGCTTTTTTACCTGGCGAACATCAACCTTCGCTTAAGCTGTGTTTAGACATGGCGGATTTTTTTAATCTGGATAAACGACAAGTGCAGCAAGGTCTAGCTAGCCTCGCTGCTGCTTTAACGCAATGGCGTAGTTTAGCTAAAAACAATGGCTTAATGGACAACGAACTCAAACGTTATGCCGAGGCATTCGAACATGAGGATATGCATCAGCTTCTGGCGTCAACTCAATCAAATATTAAGAATCCTTTACACAAGCTTTAAGGGGCCTGAAGTCCAATGGTACGAAAACGTACGATAGGTCTTAAAATGAGTTGATAAACCGCTCGCTTAAAAAACTGACCGTTAAAACATTCTAAAAATTAAGTGTTTTTAAATCACCTAAAACACAACTCAATAATCCGTAGCAACCTGTCAATAAGTTACTAAATACCTTGGCAAAAACACACCTGGTATAGGTGTCATAGTTCCTATTGTCATTAAGAGCCGAACAGTAAACTAATCCCGTGTTCGAAATAAGGCGCACATAAAAACAATAGCCAACGATAACTAATAATCTTAATGACGGAGTACACGATGAACAGACAACACCTATTAGCCACCATGTTATTAACTGCTTCTGCTTGGATTGCTACACCCGCACAAGCCGCTGATGTGATGACATTCCCAGGCTCCATTTGCCATGCAAGCGACCCTAGTCAAGCGGGTAATATTTTAAGATCCGTAGCAGGCGTACAAAACACGTCTTCAACCACTGCTGTCATGGTTAACTGCCCATTAGTGCGCGATAACCACAGCAATCTTAACGGAACTGATATGGTTCGCGTTAATGCATACCGTTCGGCGTCAGGTGGTGCTACTAGCCTGCAATGTACCTTAAACAGCCGTAGTGATGGTGGTGCTGTTGCCTCTCACGTCGTGAGCTTCAATGGCACAGGCAGTACCTTTTTAACACTCGATGTTAATACCAGTACTTTTGGTGGTTATTACGTCGTAAGCTGCTATTTGCCACCTTTCTCAGCGGTGCGTAGCATTTATTTAGATGAACCGGTTTAAGTCTTTTAACGTTTATTTTTAAGGAAACCGGATGATGAATAAGCTTGATTTTCTGTTAGTGGCGATTTGTAGTTCAGCGTTAATCACCAATGCCGTGATTCTTTACGCACCTAAGCTTGAAAATGCCCCTGCTGCTACTACGATTGAAACTAGTGCTAACACTAGCCGTAATGAACCTCAATTACTAGCGGAAATCAAGCGCTTACAAAACTCGTTAACAGCGGTGGATGAACGGTTAATTCGCATGGAAAGCTTATTAGCGGCAAATGGTGCTGGTATTCATCTGACTGAATCAGTCAAAACGGAGGCTAAAGCCGCTACCCAAAAGCTGTCGTATGCTGAAATTCAACAGAAAAACCAAGCGTTACGCCAAGCAGCTAACACTAAGCTAAGTGACTCTTTTGCATCAGAAGCCGTTGATAAGGAATGGGCAGCGAATACAACACAGTTAATTCAGGATAAATTGGCGCAATCAGAAAAACTGGCGCAAGTGAATGTCATTAACGTCGATTGTAAAGCCAGCTTATGCCGGTTAGAGGCGTTAATCGAAGAACCTAGTCAGCTTGTTGGTTTAGAAGAAGAGCTGCCATTTTTATTAGCCAATGAATTGCCAAGAACTCAGATTTTCAATGAACAACAGTCCGATGGTAGTAATCGCATTGAGATATTTTTGGCTAGAAATGGTTATAAGTTATAGAGTCTGCTCCGTAGAAAAACGGAATTTCAAACTATGCTAGCTAAGTTAATACCTGCCGGTAACAGATGAATTGATGCTATGTCATGCCGATTATCTAACTTAAATAATAAGTTGAAGATCATTGTCGTGACTCTTATTTTTTTTAAAACAAGCTGCGACGCAAAATGTCGCCGCAGCCCGTACTACAACCTAGATGATGACACTTACATTAGAAGCTTGTAAGCCTTTTGGGCCTTGGGTTACGCTGAATTGTACATGTTGACCTTCATCCAGTGACTTGTAGCCGCCTGAATTGTTGATGCTTTGGAAATGCACGAAAACATCGGGGCCCGATTTCTGCTCGATAAAGCCAAAGCCTTTATCAGAATTAAACCATTTAACGGTGCCAGTAGTAATTTTAGACATGATGAGTCCTAGTAAATATTTTGAGTGTATAGAGCCTTAGAAAGGCAGATGGAGCCGATAAATTTAGAAGTTACAAAATGAAAAACAGGACGAAGAACTACAGAAGAGACATCGAAATGGTAAGCAGAGGGTAAATCATATTTTCAAGCTAAAAACAGTATGGGCTTTAGATACCAGTGGTGTCAAGGTATATTTGCAAAAGGTACATGTGCGTCTAGCCGTCTAGCCACTGTTATCCGTAAAGAATACAGCGCGTTAATGCCTGCAGGAGGCTTGACACTAATGATCTTTTCCCACTTCAAACCTGAATCACGGTAAACCTGATTCCAAGTCATTTGCCGCAATTTGTTCAAGGTGTCTAAAGCAGCCAAACGTTCTGGCTTTTGCAAGCTGAACAGGTTGTCCTGAAAGGTGGGGTTGTTTAAATCAAGCCGTACAGGTTTTTGGTGGTTATTCATTGGCGCCTAAGTTTTCCAGCATGGTTTCGGTGTTGTCATCTCTGGCTGGATGCGTTGTTGCCCAGACTAAGGCTTGAGTTAAATCCTGAGCGGGTTTGGCTTCGTGTAGCCAACGTTCGTTATCGGGAATAACGGTGGCGGTGCGGATTAACCAGACTCCCTGTTCCTGTTCTTCTACCAACACTTGCCGACCTGCATAGTGTTTTCCTAGTGATATTTGCCCGTTTGCACCTATGGTTTTAATACTGGGTTCTGCGTGTGTTTTTGTCATGATATCTTTCCTAAAATAGGAATGCACTATAGCACTAATCGATAATTATGAGTCATGAACTTATAGTTTTTAGGGTGCTAATCAACAAAAGGCTCTAAAGTTCCACAGGATTTTAGCTAACCTCTTGGTCATTATGATCTATAGACGGTTTTTTATCTGTCGATTTAATAGACATGGTGTTTGAGTGCAATTTATATATCCATAAACTGGTAATATTTTAGATACTTATAAAATGTGTCAACCCATTTTAAACGCTATCTTACGTTTTGGTGCCATTTGACTTCAACCCTCTCATTTATGTAGCAATCCTTAGCTTTCGGTCAAGGCTGATACGTTGAAAGCCAATACAGTTCGGCGCAACTATTGCTGAACAAAAAAGGGGTATACTGTAGAA
>CAWUNX010000318.1:0-4634 GCA_963923905.1 uncultured Methylocucumis sp. | reverse complement strand
TATCGTCGGCAGCGTCAGATGTGTATAAGAGACAGTCCAAGGCACGTGCCTGGCAGCCGATTCTAACCCGATAATAGCCAGCAAGCGTGTCGGTACAACTAGGGACTAAAATTAAGCTCGCACCGGCGTCGGTTTGTTTACGGGCTAACAGCGGAAACTCACTGTCGTAGCAGATATTCACAGCAAAGCTACCAAATTCGGAAGCAAAGGTTTTGACAGTATCCCCTGCACTAATCAACCAGATTTCATTTTCAAAACGCGTCATAATCATTTTATCTTGATAATCACTACGTCCATCCGGCATAAACCAATACGCGCGATTCACATAAGCACCGGTTTCTAATTTGACTGGGAACGAACCTGCTAGAATTGTGCAGTTATGGTCGGTAGCTAAACGTTTAAACAACGCAATATAATCAGGTAAAACTGTTTGCAGTGCGGTGAGTTGTTTTTCTAACGAAGAATAAACCTCAACACCGAATAGCGAGGCTAACTCCATGCTCGCGTATTCGGGAAATACGAGTAACGTCGCCTGATTAGCGCTAGCTTCGGCTACCCAACGCGTGGCTTTATCGACAAACTCCTGCCAATGGGAAAAAAAACTAACATCATATTGGGCGCTGGCGATTTTAATTGTCATGTTTTAACCAAAAAGTCATCGGTTTTGGGGTTTCATCTTCATCATCTAAGTCTTTCCAAAAATAGGTTGTTCTAAGCTCAGGATGTTTGACATAACCGCGCTTATTCCAAAACGCGTCTAACGGCACATACTCTTTAGGGCGACGTGGATGGTCAATAGGTCGCTCCACACAGCAAAATGTAATATGTTTAAATCCGCCTAAATCAAGCGCATGGGCCTCGCGCTCTTCAAAAAAGCGCACACCAATACCCAGACCTCGATAGGCTTTATTGAGCACCGATTCGCTGCAATAAAATACTTGGTCTAAATCATAGTAATGCTCGATAAACGGCTTTTTTAACTCATCAGTTTCGTACTTCATTGGCAGAGCGGTTGACGCCCCCACAACTTTGTCATCATCAAGCGCTAACACGATAACGCTTTCAGGATTATCGATATACGTTTGCAGATATTTGTGTTCGTATTCTAACGTGCCATCGTAAAGATAAGGGAAATCTCTAAACACCTCTATGCGTAATCGGGCTAAATCAGGAATCCAACGCTGTAAAGCTTGGCCGCTGCAACGTTCTATGCGTATATTGTTTGACATAAGCGCTCAACAATCAAAACGGCTATTTTATCGAACTTGTTTTGTCCAAGTAAGTGCTGTTAAATCGTTTTTTCTATTAGCACCCGGCAAGAGCGACTATGGATGCGCTAATACTCGATGTTCAAGTTTTAGATGATCCTCAACTACGTCTTGCTCGCCGACGTAGCCAAACCAGACCTAAGCCCGATAGCATCAAATAACCCGCAGCCGGTACAGGAACAGGCGTAACCTGAGGGCTCATATCACCGGTAATCGTCAACTGATAGTTAAGTTTCAACGATGATACAGCAGGCAGACCTGAACTAAACGGCGAGGATTCTAATTGTAAACCGTCTATCAAGTCAGTACCGCCAAAATCACCGCCAGTGCCTATCGCAAGTTTATAATTACCTGCGGCGATCACCAGCGATAAAAATGAATCCAATTCATTTAACGAACCATCCTGGTTACCGTCGTGGGCAAAATCGCTATCATCGTTTTCAGCCAGCCAATCGCTGGCATCGAGTTGACCGTCATCGTTAAACAACCACAGCATGGGGTCATCCAAACCATCGGGTTGCTCAGAGGCCAACATATCAAAGGTAAAAGCACCACCTGGCGTACTAAAGCTAATAAAATCGACTGAGCGCGCGACAAAACTACCGTTAGCATCTTGGTATTCTAAAAGACTGCCGTTAATCGTCGCCGCGTAGCTCGTAGTGCTTAGTAATAGGGTGAACAGTAAAACAGCGGTTAAAATGTTATGTAATGAACGTTGCATGATGATTCTCTTTGATGGGTTAATCAAAACCAGGCGTTTAGGCCAGCACTAACGCACTAGTTGTTAAGCTATTGACACCGGTTAACGCAATCGCAAACTCCGGCTCGCTATCGGCATCGGTACTGCCGTATAACACCTGATTCACCGCATCAAACAACAACTGACGGCTAGCATCGACGCTGTCAAAGACACTGACGATGAGACTATTAAACGCTTGCTGACCTGACGTCGTGGTGTCGGCGTCGATTAGCGATAAATCCAATAAATCGCCTTCTGCCGCATTAAAGTCAGCAATCATGTCACGCGTTGCGGAGGTAATGCCAGAATCCGCCTGATTAAACACAAAGCGATCCGCGCCCGCTTTGCCAAACAAATAATCCGCGCCTAAACCACCCGTGATGACGTTACTGGTTTTGCTGCCGACTAAATAATCATTAAACCCACTACCCGTTAAGTTTTCGATAGTAGTCAAGGTATCATAACCTGAGCCATAGGTATTCTGTGTTGTTGTCAAACCTAGATTGACTTTAACACCCGCACTGGCGCTACGATAATCAGCCGTATCAATGCCCAGTCCACCGTTGAGTTTATCGTTACCGGCACCACCATCTAACATATCATCGCCCGCATTGCCGGTTAACGTATCATTACCCGCTAAGCCGTGCATACGGTCAACCGTATTCGTGCCGGTTACTGTATCGTCAATGCTGGTGCCGTTGAGGTCAAAGCCGCGCGCCAGTAATTCATTGATGGTTAGTACGCTGCCATCGGCAAAACCAAACACGCTGACGCTGGCACTGTTAAACACATCGTTAGCGTCAAAGCCTTCAAGGTGAATTTCATCGCCATTGCCTAAATCAAGCGCTAGCGAGCCGAGATGTAAATCAACATCGTCTTGGGTAATACCGGTGCCGAAAATCAATGTGGTATCGTGGTCGGGGTCGTAAACCACATCACGGCCATCGCCTTGGTTGAAAAAGATAATATCTTCACCGGCACCGCCGTAAATCGTGTCATTACCCTGGCCGCCGCTTAGTATATCGTCACCATTGCCACCGTAGAGTTTGTCAGCACCCACACCGCCATACACGACATCATCGCCCTGGTCATCTGCCGTCATTTTGCCATCGACATCATCGCCATAGATAATGTCATTGCCGTCGCCACCTTCTAAGTAGTCGTCACCGGTTTGCCCTGCCAGCCAGTCGTTGCCGAGGCCGCCGTATAATTCATCATTGCCGCCATTCACATCTAAACGTTTTTCGACAATAAACCCGGCAGGCGTGGTTAAGGTGAAATCCTCGCCGGTAATCGTGGCGACCCATGTAAACGTCGTGGACGGGACAATGCGCACAGGGTTAAGCGCGTAGGTGCTAGCGGTTGTCATCAGCTCCATAATGTCTTTACTGGTACTCCACACATAGGATTTGGTCAGTGATGAAAACGGATCCAAGCCGGCGGCACCTGAAAATGACGCATAGCGGGCATCGCCGAGTAGTAAGTCATCGCCCGCACCGCCCATGATGAGGTCTTCCCCAGCACCGCCAAACGCCGCATCTTTACTGCTACTGCCGAACAAGGAGTCGTTACCGTTCTCACCACTCAACCAGTCACCGCGTTCGCTGCTATTACCCGCATTGGCTAGCCAAGCGCCGTTGTCGCTATCGCCCCAAAGTTGATCACTGCCAAAACCACCTAACAAAATATCCGTGTTGCTACCGCCAAAGGCAATATCATTATCGGTCGTCGTCGTGCTAACACCATTTGGGCCAGTACGGATGTATTCGCGGCCATCGCCGCCTTTCACTTGGTCGTCATCGAGTCCGGCATCGACTAATTTATTGCTACTTGTCGTGCTACCACCAGTCATGATGATGTCACTATGGCTGCTGCCGGTAAAGGAGTTACTTTTGTCATTACCGGTAAAATGCACACTTTTGTCGGCAGTACTGCCATTAAAGTTAAGAAACGCCGGACTACCGGTTAAATCCAGGTCTATATGCTCCCCAGTCGTTGCGGCGCTTTTGGTAATGTTGAAATCACCTGATTGCCAATGGTCTAGGTCAGCAACAGCTTGATATTCTTTGGTATCTGGATTGAGTACTGACAAGCGCCAAACATCGCTCGTCGATAGTTGCCTTAGTTCATAGGTCTTATCGCCACTGTAATACACATAGCCAACATCAAAAGCCGGAGTAAACTTGCCTGAGACCACTGCGCCGTCGATTTGGAGTTGGTTATCACCGTTGTTGTCGAAGACAGTGTCGATGCCACTTTCGGTTTCTAGGAGGTAGGTGTCATCGCCTAAACCGCCTTCTATATAATCATTACCATTATTACCGGTGAGGGTGTCATTACCAGCGCCTCCGTACAGGTGGTCGTCGCGTATACCGCCCTCAATCACATCATCGTCTTCACCACCGAAAATGTATTTATCGGTACCGATAGGTACGCCAATCTCTGTTTCGTCAGTAATATCTTGATAATAACTCCAACTTAAGAACAGGTTAGGGATAAACGTTTCCGATGCTTTTGCTACTAAAACCACAAAACGGGCTCGGTCATTTAGATATTGCTCGGTGATGACACCTTCGCCGGTCTCTGGATCTGTCTCTTATACACATCTGACGCTGCCGACGATACTC
>CAWUNX010000317.1:0-4647 GCA_963923905.1 uncultured Methylocucumis sp. | reverse complement strand
ACACAAGGAGTATCGTCGGCAGCGTCAGATGTGTATAAGAGACAGGTAAATAAACGTACGCGCCGACTGAATTAAGGTTTCTATCAGCGCCTCTGAACCTGCGACAAATGCGCCAAAACAACCCAGCGCTTTACCCAACGTCGCCATCAAAATAGGCACATCGTCCTGGTTTAACTGCAATAACTCTAAAACACCAGCGCCTTGTGCACCTAATACACCCAAGCCATGCGCATCATCAACCATTAACCAAGCATCATGCTCACGCGCCATTGCGGCAAGTTCAGCTAACGGTGCCATATCGCCATCCATGCTAAACACGCCATCGGTGACGATGAGTTTATTGCCTTTGGCTTTCGCCAATTGTCCGGCTAAATGATGCACATCCGTATGCGCGTACCGCTGAAAACGCGCAGCCGATGTCAAACCACCATCAAGTAGCGACGCATGATTTAACTTATCTTCTAATACCGTGTCGCCAGCGTTTAATAACGTAGTGATAACGCCGATATTAGCCATATAGCCCGTCGAAAATAACAAGGCGCGCTCGCGCCCGGTCAATTCTGCTAAAGCCAGTTCTAACTCATGGTGCGCACGGCTATGACCGGCAATTAAATGCGCCGAGCCGCTGCCGACACCGTAGTGTTCTGCGCCTTGCTGCAAGGCTTGAAGCACTTTAGGATGGTTAGCTAAACCTAAATAATCGTTACTACAAAAATTAATGACGCAACGACCGTCAACCGTCACCTTAACCCCTTGGGCGGTTTCTAAAATACGCCTGTTGCGATAGAGGTTTTGCGCCGTTAGTGTATTTAAATGCGCTGATAAATGCGAAAACGCCATAGTTTATTATGCGTAACTAGACCCACCCGAGTGTAAGCCTAAGCGGTTAAACAATTGCTTATCATGATTCGTCATCGGATTATCGGTGGTTAATAATTTTTCACCATAAAAAATAGAATTGGCACCGGCCAGAAAACACAAGGCTTGCATTTCATCGCTCATGCTATTGCGGCCTGCCGACAATCGGACGCGTGAAGTTGGCATCATGATACGAGCCACGGCGATGGTTCTAATAAACAGTAACGGGTCTAACGCATCGGTACCCATTAACGGCGTACCTTCGACTTGCACGAGCATATTAATAGGTACGCTTTCGGGATGTTTAGGTAAGTTGGCTAATTGCACGAGTAAATTCGCCCTATCGTGCTCGCTTTCACCCATGCCGACAATACCGCCGCAACAGACATTAATACCGGCAGTGCGCACTCGCTCTAACGTATCTAAGCGGTCTTGATAGGTACGCGTCGTGATGATTTCAGAGTAATAATCTTCTGAGGTATCGAGATTATGGTTGTAATAATCCAAGCCACCCGCTTTTAACCGCTCGGCCTGGCTATCGGTTAACATCCCCAAAGTCGCACAAGTCTCCATGCCTAGCGCTTTGACACCTTGCACCATTGCAACGACGCGTTCTATATCGCGGTCTTTAGGTTGTCGCCACGCTGCGCCCATACAAAAACGCGATGCGCCTTGTTGTTTAGCTTGTGCTGCCGCTTGTATCACCTCATCGACCGGCATTAATGCTTCGGCGGTTAAGCCCGTTTGATAACGTGCGCTTTGCGGACAATAACCGCAATCTTCTGAGCATGAACCGGTTTTTATGCTTAACAAACTGCTGATTTGCACTTCATTGGCATCAAAAAACTGTCTGTGAATACTTTGTGCGTTAAAAATCAAATCATTAAAGGGCTGGGCAAACAGCGCTAATACTTCATTGGTTTGCCAATCGTGGCGGATTAAAGACATAGTTCGGTTCTCCGGGTATAGTGTCAGCGACTCGCTGCAACACTTGTCAACTTGATATTATTGTTATGGGTTACAACTGGCTTAATATTATACAGAATTACTTGCTACCGCCCACTTGTGTTTTATGCGGGCATGACGGTTTTTTGCACCGGGATTTATGCGAGTATTGTTATCGTGACTTAGCGCGTAATAGCACTTATTGTTCGATATGCGCTAGACCGCTTGCCACAACGCTTGATGGGTTAATTTGCGGGGAGTGTTTGCGCTTAAAACCTGCATTTGATAAAACGACTGCGCCATTTTTATACCAAGACGCGATGCAATTATTAATCACGCAATTGAAATTCGGCGGTGATTTTAAAAATGCGCGTATTTTAGGGCAGTTATTGGCAGAGCAAATTGACAAAGATAATTTACCCGAACTGATATTACCGGTACCGTTACATCCACAGCGTTTTCGGCAACGCGGTTTTAATCAAGCGCTTGAAATCGCTAGAATTATAGCTAAAGAACTCAGCTTACCTATTGATTTTTATAGCTGTAAACGAACTCGTCCGACTGAACAACAATCGCAATTAACCGCGAAAAAACGCCGTCAAAATATTAAACACGCGTTTAGCGTAGTAAAACCCTTAACCGCAAAACACATCGCAATCCTCGATGATGTGATGACAACGGGTGCAACTGCCGATGAGCTAGCAAAAGTATTAAAAAAACAAGGCGTAGACCGGGTTGAACTATGGGTATGTGCTAGGGCTTGGTATAAACAATAGCGAATCTTGTAGACTCATTTTTTATAGATGGGATTGATGATTTGTGGTATTTCAGGGTGTCTTGCCATTATATCAGGACTTTGCAAATGGTCTCGATGAGGAGACTCTACATGCGCATAGGCGTGACCTTTTAAATCGCCAAAAACTGCACTATGTGCCCCTGTTGCAACGCCTTTTTCAGGAGATTTAATTGGTTTAGTTGCCCAGCCGTCAACAGAACCGCCTTGAACGCAATCACCTTGTTTAAGCATTGACGAGGCAAAAGCAGCTTCGGCCTCATTATCAAGTGGCGATGAAATCTCTGCATAGCCATTTATGCCAAGTTTAAACGGATAAACCCTAACTCCCAATATTGGGTCAATATAAGGTGGCTTTGAATAAAATTGTCGCGTATTAAATGAGATTTTATTTCCTTCAATCGATGCACAAATATTTGATTTCTTAGCCATTCTATGCTAATCCATTTTCTATTTTTTGTTCAGATGGCAGTAATTCAAAAAAGTGTTTATCAGGCAGCAAACGTAATCCCTCCATGACATTTTTTTGGGTACACTTGAAGTAGTCGGCATAATCTGATGTGTCAAATCGAAATCCAAGTAAAGCATGCATCCTGTCGATCACAAATGCTATGCGCTCTGGCTCAACATGCTGTTGGTGAATGATAAACTTCTCGGATTCGTTTTCAAAATCCTCTTCGGAAATTGAATTTAACAAAAATGCCGTATGCAATGCCTGAAAGTCAAGCGTTCTTTTTTGCCAAATAATCACAGAAGTCAAAATGGCAATCTCTACCTGATGATTATCAAAATAATGACTAAGACCCTCTCTTATTGTTTGAGTTTTGGTTGATGCAACAGCAATGGACTTTGCCCCGTCTTGAGAAACGTAGCGAACAAGAACATCTCCCCCTTGATACTTGCCTCCCAAAAAGGCATCGCTAATGTTAGAAAGCGTGGGCGAACGATTATCAATAAGAACGGGCTTCATAGCTTGATTCCCATAAGGTTATCTGCATCATTGTATAAGAAATCAAAAGCTTTTTTTAATAGGATGGCCGTAACGCCTTTGATTTTTCTTTGCTCATTTAATTGAGGTTTACTATTGACATCAATCTTCAACTCAATCCCGATTTCTTGGGCAGGAAAGTTTGAAAAATCTAAGCCAAGGGCCTCTTGCGCAGGTGAAAGCTGCGCAAATACAATTTTATATTGGGATATTCCTAGGTTTATAAAGTAGTTATCATCCGTTTTATATCCCACATTTAACCCTGCACTAGCAGGAGCGCCTAAAGCTGGAAGGGTTATAAAATTAGATTGAATATAGCGAAAAATATCCTCATCTTTATAAGCACTCATATCAACCGGATATTTAATCGTTAGAACAAGTCCTTGCTCCAATTGATTATCTCGGTCAATAACCTCGTCTAGGCATTGTTGAAACAACATGACAGCATCAGCAATAATTTGTTTAGCGATATCCATGTCTTGCGTTGTATGCTCGTTATTTACATCAATAGCCATCTGTGCGGAAACTTGAGAAAAGTGAGCAGAAACAGCACCATAAGAAAGTATTACGCGCGGTGCTTGTGAATTAAAATCATCTGGAAGATTAGTGTTGCTCGATGCAGTAGGAATTAACGGTTGAAAAAATTTTTCAATCTCAAATTGCTTCTTTCTAATCGAAAGGTCTTTTTCATACCCAATAACAAATATTGCTTGCGCAATAGATTTTTTTTCCAGCTTTAACATAACGTATATTGTGAAATTGAGAATTATAGTTGGCGATAACTACTTTAATTAGATATACCTTATTATTCAATGCATTATAGATACTTAACCAAGTTGAAATAGTCGAAATAAATATTCTATACTCTAATGTAGGCTGCATTATATTTCATTTGTCTTTTGAATATAAATTCATTTTGCTGCTAGGCAGTTTGTAACTTCTCATTTTTGACCTGAATCGTTATATTTCAATGGGCTGATGCTTAAAGTAGATACCAAAATATGGAAAAAACTTTTTATTACCGTTAGGCTTAAAGAATAAAACTAGTAACCTACATTTATGA
>CAWUNX010000316.1:0-4670 GCA_963923905.1 uncultured Methylocucumis sp. | reverse complement strand
GCTCTCAAAATCCGTTTGAAACGCTTCGGATGGTTTTTTCAGGGTGAGTAGTTACTTATTTTTAAACATGAACAAACCACGTAAGGCCGTCGCGTTAATTTCGGGCGGTTTAGATTCGATGTTAGCTGCTAAAACCGTCATGGAACAAGGCATACATGTCGAAGGTATTAATTTTTTTACCGGTTTTTGCGTAGAAGGGCATACTCATGCGATACGTGCCAAAGATCAAGCTAAGCCCAAACGTAATAATGCTTTATGGGTCGCTGAACAGCTAGGTATTCGCTTGCATATCATTGATGTGATAGAAGAATATAAGAAGGTGTTAATCAATCCTAAACACGGCTATGGTGCGCATTTAAATCCTTGTTTAGATTGTAAAATTTTTATGGTTAATAAGGCTAAGCAATGGTTAGCTGAAAACGATTTTGATTTTATTATCACAGGCGAAGTAATTGGGCAGCGGCCTATGTCGCAGCGTAAAGACACTATGCCGATTATTGCCAAACAATCCGGTGCTGATGATTTATTGCTACGACCTTTATGCGCTAAAAATTTACCCGCGACATTGCCGGAGCGAGAAGGTTGGGTTGATAGGGAAAAACTGCACGACATTACCGGGCGTTCACGCAAGCAGCAAATGGAAATGGCCGAGCGCTTTGGTTTACAAGATTATTCGCAACCGGCAGGTGGCTGTTGTTTTTTAGTGGATAAAAACTATAGCGCTAAGTTGGTTGATTTATGGCAAGCCCAAGGCAAAAAAGATTATGAATTTGATGATGTGATGCTGTTGAAAGTCGGTAGACATATAAGACCTGCGCCGCATTTTAAGCTGATTGTCGCGCGCGAAGAAGGCGAGAATCGGTTTCTTCAAGGATATACCAATACATTTATGAACTTAGCGTCAGTCAGCCATAACGGGCCTTTAGTATTGCTAGATGGCGAGCCCGATGCACAAGATATTTATTTAGCAGCGCGCATTACCGCGCGCTTCGGACAAGGGCGCTTAGCCGAGCAAGTCGATGTTGAAGTGGTGGATACGGATGGTACGGCCAGAGTTATTAGTGTCAAACCGTTGCCGCAAGAAGAAATGCCTAAATCTTGGTATATCTAGTTTTACGAAAATACTTAAGCGCTGAGCGATTTAATAACAACTTAGGAAATATGATTATGCATGCAACAGCGACCAAGATAGGCCGAGTGGGGTTATTAGCAACCGTCTTTACGACGGGCGCAGCGGTGATGGTTATTGAATTGCTGGGAACCCGGATGATTGCGCCGTTTTATGGTGCTAGCCTTTATGTTTGGTCATCGTTAATTTCCGTGACGATGATTGCTTTAGCGGTAGGGTATTTTGTCGGTGGACGCTTGGCCGACAGCAGCGAACGTATTGGCTTGTCGGTTATTATCGCGTTGGCAGGCTTATTTACGTTAATCATTCCTTGGCTGACCAGGCCTGTTTTGTTAGCCACTGACCCGCTAGGATTAAGGGTAGGGGCGTTTACCAGCGCATTAGTGTTGTTTTTTCCTGCGTTAACCCTATTAGGCATGGTGGGGCCATTTGCGATTAAGCGTATTACCGAGAAATTGGACGGCGTAGGCAATAGCGCTGGGACGATTTATGCCGTAAGCACGGTGGGCAGTGTTATTGGCACATTAGCACTAGGTTTTTTTCTGTTTCCTGCGGTAGGCTCTAGGCAGATTTTAGTCGATACGGGCTTAATCTTACTCGCATGGGCTATTTTAGTCGGGATTTATGAGCAAAAAGTTGTGAAGCGTTCATTAGCGGCAGCACCCAGTTTAGTTTTAGCGCTAATCGGTTTATTAATAACGCCTAAAATTATCAGCGCGGGTCATGCTTATGGCTACAACGACAAGTTCCGTATTCAGTCCGAACAAGAAAGCTTATACGGCTGGGTGCGCGTCATTGATGAACCAGGGCGGGATTTACGCATGTTAACCTCCGATGCGTCTATGATTGGCGCATCGGGTATTAACGATGGCATGACGCGTATGAGCTATCAAGACATTGTCAGCTTAATGCCAGCACTGGCGGAAAAGAAAATGACTAAGGCGTTAGTGATAGGTTTAGGCGCCGGACACATGGCTAAGGTATTGCGTAGCCGCTATGGTATTGAAACGGATACGTTGGAAATCGACCCAGCTGTTGCTGATGCGGCAAGTCGTTATTTTGGCTTTTATCCCACCGGGCGGGCAATCGTCGGTGATGCGCGTTATGAAATCAGGCATTTAACAGGGCCGTATGATTTGATTATTCACGATTGCTTTACCGGTGGTTCTGAGCCTTCGCATTTATTGACTGTGGAAACGCTAACCCAGTTACGTGGATTAATGTCAGAACAAGGAATGTTAGCATTAAACTTTGTTGGCTTTGCTCACGGTGAGCCGAGTAAATCATTAGCTTCAGTAGCAAAAACGGTTCATCAGGTTTTCCCTGAATTAACGGTGTTTATTTCCGAGCCTGATAAAGACTTTAATGACTTTATTTTTCTAGCTGGTCACAAGCCTGTGAATTTAACTGCGGCAACCTTATTGCCAGGACAAACAGATTGGTTAAAACAACGCGTGTTTAATGTAGACGATACCAATGGCGTTATATTTACCGATAATTTAAATCCGTTAGAGCACTTGCAAACCGCTAAAGCTGAGCATTATCGCCACATGATTGTGGAGTGGTTTGGGGCTGAATTGTTGGTGCGTTGATTTTATAGCTTGAATATTGGTCAATGAGCGATTATGTATAAAAAAATCAATCAGAGGATAACGCTTCCTTTTGTTTATAGATTTGAAAAATGAGCTAGACAACAATCGAGTAACAGTGTAAGGATTAGCTTCTTTTAGTTTGAGGGGGGGGGATAAAATGAAAACTAAGATTACCCAAGCTCGCAAGATTAAATACCTAGGTTTTATAGCGATGATGGCACTGACCGCGCCACTATCGCAAGCAGTCATCGCTAGCGAAGATTATTGTCTAAACCCTAATACGAAACAAATAGACCAAAAGGCAACGGAATCATACCGCTTGCTACAAAGTCAGAGCAACCAAGCCATTATGAATAAATTGAATGGTACTTGGTTATCTACCACCACTTCGCCCGCTACCAATCAAGTCAGCTACCTTTATGAATCCTTTTCTCGATTAGGCATATATGACTACACCAATTATGTCTGCACGTTACAAAACACGTTCTGCAGTCGTTATGATGGTACGGGGCTTTATGCGGTACGCGCTAATGGAGCTAACAAGTTTTTCGGGGTAAAAATTGTCTCCGATGCGATTGGTCGGGATCATGCTTGTCTAAGCATTCAAGGCAAGTTCGTTAATAAGAATACTATCGTCTCGGGTAAAACACTGCTGAAACGTTATTCTAATGCTAGGATAATTCGGTGAAGAATTAATACGTTCTTAAAACCACTATCGTTATTCTCTTATCACAAATTGCTGATAACAAGCCTGTTAAAAAGCTTGCTATCAGCCAAACTAAACCTAACTTACAATAAAATCAGCAGCCGTTAATGCCATGTTCGCACCTAACACGGCAATTTTTATCGCTGCGCCCGCGCCGTTGCCGTCAGCATCGTAAAACAAGTCGCCTGTCGCAGACTGGTAAATGATGAAATCATTAGCATCGTTAGCAGCAGCGCCGATTTTGAAATTAGCATTTTTTAACACGCCTACGGTTAATTGGCTGAAAATAGTTTGTGCTAATTGAATGCTATCATCGGTGACGTTGAAGTCTTGGATGACATCGGTGTTATTGCTTAAAACGCTATCGAAACGGAATGTGTCATTTCCAGCACCGCCGGTCAAACTATCGTTACCTTGTCCACCATTTAACGTGTCATTACCACCCGCACCGTTTAATTGGTCATCACCTTTAGTACCCGTTAAGGTTTCTGCTTTATTGGTTCCGGTTTTAACCAGGCCGATGAGTTTAGTTGGAACGCTCTTAATGCTTTCGACTGTGCCATCATCATCGGTGTAACTGGCTGTGACAGTGATTCTAGTGCCCACATCGCTGGCTTTTAATCGATAGGTTGCACCGGTTGCTAATACTTGAGCACCGACTTTCCAGGTGTACGAAATCGCACCTAAACCGTCAGCATCGCTAAGCGTATTGCTTGCTGTTAGCTTTGCGCCTTGCGTAGCCTGACCGGTTATGTTAACGGCACCTGCCGGTGCGTCATTAAAGGCGGTAACAGCTACATTGACTGAAACCGGCGTGGCTGAGGTCGAACCTTGGTTATCTTTAGCAAGCACGGCAAATGCCGATAATAAGCCATTAGTATCAGCGGCTGGCGTCCAAAACGCCCGGTGACTCGCATCGATAACGTCATTGCTGCCTACAGCCCAATCGGTCGCAGTCACGGCACTACTGCCTATTTTTAAGCTGCCGCTGCTAATGGCGGTAACAACAAAGGCACTAACCACGCTATCGGCATCGGCTTCATTACCTTTGTCTTTAAGCTCTGCAAATGTCATCGTCACTGTTTTGTCTTCTTTAATGCTCTCAACAGGTGAAACAAACTGCGTTAAGCGTGGTGCTTGGTTATTGACGAAAAATAAGGTATCACCTTTGTCGTTACCAACAAATAGGGGCGTTGGTGCATAAATAAATTGATGGTTATTCTGTCCCTATCACCATTTTCAT
>CAWUNX010000315.1:0-4685 GCA_963923905.1 uncultured Methylocucumis sp. | reverse complement strand
AATCCTCTGCAAGCCGCGTTGAATATGGTTTTCAGAGGTTTTCTTGCAAGCACTAGCTATCATTGCTACTTCTGCTACTGAGCTGTGCCTTTAAGCGCTCAACTTCAGCTAATGCAGCGGCTTTTTCTTGTAAAGCTAATTCCTCACGCCGCTTAGCTTGTAGCAACTCCTTGGCTGTTTGCTGTAACTGCTCAGTAGTCTGTTCTAACTGCTCAGTAGTCTGTTCTAACTGCTCAGTAGTTTGCGCTAATTGCTGTGAGGCATGCTCATATTCATTGAGAATGGTTTTTTGTTCGCGCAGATAGTCTTGTCTCGCTTGGTATTGAAAATACTCACGCTCTTTTTCAGAAAAACGGCTTAATGTGTTCATAGCTTGTTTCATCTCCTCTGTGGTCATCCAGTCGGGTAAGGCGTCATCGTTGAGGTGCTCGCCGAGTTTGAAAAACTGTAACCAACGTTGTTCTTCAGACTCAATGCGGTTGGCGTTGAATTTGTTTAATTCTAGCAGCCATAGGCCACCGTGTTGCAGCAAGGGCTTGCCGTACTCGTCTCTGAATTTATAATGGCGCGCATACAGCTGGTCATCGCTAAGCAGGTTTTCAGCCAACAGCCAAATGGCATAAGTGGGTTTAAGTTGAGCGTAATCTTGGCCGGATTGTAATTGCTGGCTGTAAATATCCGCCCAGTTGTAGAGCATTCTGGCGGGTAGATGGCGATAGCTGCTGAGCTGAATTTCAATTTGGTAAATCCGCTCGTAGTTGTCTTGCGCTTTAACATCGACGACACTGAGCTTATCACTGACAAACTCTTTGTCATTGTAAGGATTTAAGATTTCTACCCAAACAATAGGGCTGGCTAGCTCTTGCGCTAGCACCGCATTCAAAAAATGCATCAATAGATTACGATTCTCTTCAGTACCCAGCAAGGCTTTGAAAACGCAATCGATTTTGGGGTCAATAGCATGGCGCATAAGAGTTTAAAGCAGCGTTAGACAGGCTTGATTGTAGAGGCTTAGCGCTAGGCTGGCAATATATCGTTATCCGCGCAAGCGATATGAGTAACGGTAAGTCGTAGAAGAGGCGGTCTTTTTTTGCCTATCAAAAGCTAAGCGCATATATAATTGCAGGCTGTAGAATTTTTTCCAACACCTAAATGCAACCTGATTTTATTCATTTAAAGCTACATACCGAATTTTCGTTGGTTGACGGTATTGTCAAAATTAAGCCATTGGTTAAGCGCTTAGCTGAGCTCAACATGCCAGCCGTCGCGGTGACGGATCATGTGAATTTATTTGCCTTAGTGAAGTTTTATAAAGCTGCTATGGGGGCAGGGATTAAGCCCATTGCCGGTGCCGATGTGTTAATCGCCGCTCATGATGAAGGCGTTGCACCTACACGTTTGACTTTGTTAGTAAAAAATCAGCAAGGTTATGTAGCATTGACCGAGTTGATTTCTAAAGCTTATCGCGAAGGCCAGACTTTAGGTGTTCCTTTATTGAAAAAAGCTTGGTTAGAAGAAAATCATGACGGTTTAATCGCGTTATCAGGTGCGATGGAGGGGGATATTGGTAAAGCGTTGCTGGCAGAAAATACCACGTTAGCGGGTGAGTATGCTCAGTATTGGGCCGAAATGTTTAACAACAGTTTTTACTTAGAGCTACAACGCGTCGGTAAGTCTGACGAAGAGCGCTATATTCAAGCGGCTTTAGATTTAGCGGTAGAGCAGGGCTTGCCGGTGGTGGCAACGAATGATGTGCGTTTTCTTCATGCCAAAGACTTTGCCGCGCATGAAGTCAGGGTGTGTATTAATCAAGGCCGTGTGTTAGACGATACCAAGCGGCCTAAAGATTATACGGCTCAACAATATTTGCGTAGCAGCCAAGAAATGCAAGAGCTGTTTAAGGATATTCCTGAAGCTTTGGCAAACACGGTTGAAATTGCTAAGCGCTGTACTATCCGCTTAACCTTAGGCAAAAACTTTTTACCGGATTACCCCGTGCCAGAAGGCATGACGCTAGGTGAGGTCATGACGCGCGAAGCCACACAAGGCTTAGCTGAACGCTTGCAGCATTATCCGGCAGTCGGCAAGGGAACAGACGAGGAAAATCAAGCCGTTTATTACCAACGATTAGCGATTGAGTTAAAGGTGATTAACGAAATGGGCTTTCCAGGCTATTTCATGATTGTTGCCGATTTTATCCAATGGGCAAAAAATCATGCGATTCCAGTAGGGCCTGGGCGGGGTTCGGGCGCAGGATCGTTAGTGGCGTATGCTTTAAAAATCACTGACTTAGATCCGATTGAATTCGATTTGCTATTTGAGCGCTTTTTGAATCCAGAGCGGGTTTCTATGCCGGATTTCGATATTGACTTTTGCATGGATAGGCGCGATGAAGTGATTAATTATGTCGCTGAGCATTATGGCCGTGACCATGTTGCGCAAATCATTACTTATGGCTCAATGGCAGCGAAAGCGGTGATTCGCGATGTGGGTAGGGTGTTAGGTTTTGGTTACGGTTTTGTTGACCGGCTAGCCAAATTAATACCATTTGAACTCGGCATTACGTTGACTAAGGCGTTAAGCGATAGCCCTGAATTAAAACAGCTTTACGATACCGAAGAAGAAGTTAAAAGCCTAATTGATATGGCGCTGGCGTTAGAAGGCACGGTTAGAAACCCTGGCAAACATGCCGGTGGGGTTGTGATTGCGCCGACTAAGCTAACCGATTTTGCACCGTTGTATTGCGAGGAAGACGGCAGCAATTTAGTCACTCAGTTCGATAAAGATGATGTTGAAGCCGTAGGCTTGGTGAAATTCGACTTTTTAGGTTTACGCACGCTCACCATTATCGATTGGGCGTTGCAAACGATAAACCGAGACCAACAACAACGCGGTGAGCCATTACTCGATATTACGACGATTAGACGCGATGACTTACCGACGTATGAGTTATTAAAAAAAGGTCAAACTACCGCCGTGTTTCAGCTTGAGTCGCGCGGCATGAAAGAGTTGATTAAAAAACTAAAGCCGGATTGTTTCGACGATATTATTGCGTTGGTCGCGTTGTTTAGACCAGGCCCGTTAGAGTCTGGCATGGTTGACGACTACATTAATGTTAAGCACGGCGCTAAAGCTGAATACGCCCATCCCATGTTAGAGCCGATTTTACGACCGACTAACGGCGTAATTTTATATCAAGAGCAAGTCATGCAAATTGCGCGTGAAATGGCCGGTTACACGCTAGGCGGTGCTGATATGTTACGGCGCGCCATGGGTAAGAAAAAGCCAGAAGAAATGGCGAAAGAGCGGGCTAAATTTACCACGGGTGCGGAGGCAAATAATGTCGATGAAAAAATTGCGACGTATATTTTTGATTTAATGGAAAAATTCGCCGGTTATGGTTTTAACAAAAGCCATTCGGCGGCGTATGCATTAGTGGCTTATCAAACGGCCTGGTTGAAAAAACATTACCCGGCGGCATTTATGGCGGCGGTATTATCGTCGGATATGGATAACACCGATAAAGTTGTGATGTTAATCGATGAATGTAAACAAATGAAACTCACGATTACGCCACCGAATATTAATCAATCCGAGCATAAATTCATCGTCAACGCTTTAGGTCATATTGTTTATGGCTTAGGCGCGATTAAAGGCGTAGGCGAGGCGGCAATTGAAGATGTGTTATTAAGCGAACGCAAAAACGGCGCTTACCAGGGGTTATATGATTTATGTAAGCGCGTAGATTTGCGTAAAGTCAATAAACGCGTGTTAGAAGCCCTCATTAAAGCCGGCGCGTTTGATAGTTTTCATGGCTGTCGAGCCACGTTATTAGCTGAATTGGACACAGCCTTAGGCATTGCCGAGTTACATGGCAAGCTAGAACAAACGGGGCAAAATGATTTATTCGGCTTAGCTGTACAAGCACACGACGAACCGCTTTCGCAAACCTCAGAAACTTATTCTGCAGTTGTTGAGCCGTGGTCACCGCAAGCCAAGTTAGAAGCGGAAAAAGCTATTTTGGGGTTGTATTTATCAGGGCATCCACTCGATGCTTATGAAGCCGAACTTGCCCAGTTTACCCACGGCAAAATCGCTACTGTTAAAGAGTCTGTAGGCCGTTCGCGCGCAGGCATGGGTGGGACTAATGCCAAGCTAGCTGGTTTAATTCAGGATTTACGTTTACGCCAGAATAAAAATGGCAAAACGATGGCGTTTTTTATGTTAGACGACAAGTCTGGCGTATTGGAATGTGCGGTGTTTGGCGAGGGCTATGACAGATACAAAGAGCTATTAAATAATAGTGGCATTGTTATTGTTGAAGGCAATGTCGCGATAGATAGCTTTTCTAACACACCACGCCTGACTGTCGATAAACTCTATGACATAGAGCAAGCAAGAGCCGCATTTAGTAAGGCGATACAGTTTAATTGGCATAGCGAATCGGCAGCTAATGCAATTCAATGGCTTAATCGCTTACGGGATATTTTAACTGAGCACAGCAAAGGTCAATGTCCAGTAGAAATTCATTACAGCTCTAATCAAGCAAAAGCGTCCTTACGTTTAGGTGATGCTTGGCGCGTGCAACCCACAGATGAATTAATTCGCAAGTTAATCCGTTTACCTGGCAGTTCGGCGGTAGAGATTAAATATAAATAACCTGCTTTTTTAGCCAGCTTGTTGTG
>CAWUNX010000314.1:0-4694 GCA_963923905.1 uncultured Methylocucumis sp. | reverse complement strand
GATCCTCTCTGGTCTCGTGGGCTCGGAGATGTGTATAAGAGACAGATTTAAACAGTATTGAGGCAGAACAAGATTTAGCCTGGTGGTTAGCGCAGTTAGCCGGTCAATCAGCCACGAGTAATTTACCTTATGACCGTTTACCCGTTGCAGGCAGCGAGTTAGACATAGGCTGTTGCAAACAAACATTAAATGAAGAGTTTTTGTTAGCGTTAAAACGCGTCAGTGCCGAGTTAAAAGTAAATTTATCGGTGTTGCTATTAACGGCGTTCCAAATTTTCTTACACAAACTGACCAGAGAACACGTCGTGGCGGTGACAACGCCGGTGCGTGGACGGCCTAAGACTAGCCATGAAAATAGCATGGGTTGTTATATCAACGTCATGGTGACGCATTTGCAATTGTCGCCGGAGGCGAGTTTTGTTGAGTTAGTGCAAGCCAATCGTAGCCAATTCTTAGCAAGTTTAGACCATGCGCAATTGCCGCTGCCAAAGGTATTAGCCGGATTAGGCTTAACGTTGACCAATCCTAAGGAAATTCCGTTTCCCGTATCGTTCACTTACCAAAATTTCTTTGATGAACTGTTAGAGAATCAACAGGTGTTGCATAACATCCGTTCTGTTTACGATATATATCAACAAGCCGAAGATAATTACACGCTAGAAGTGTACGACTTTAGACAGTCGTTACAGCTTAATTTTAAATACAAACGCAGTTTATTTGATGATGCCACCGTGGCTAGGCATAGCGAGTATTTCAATACCTTGCTTTCAGCGCTTATTGCTAATCCGCAGTTATTGGTAAAACAGTATTCGTTATTGTCGCCGGTTCAACAAGAGGTTTTATTACAGGGGTTTAACCAAAGCCAGCAAGTATTTTCTGAAGATACTCTTGAGCGCTTGTTATTAGCGACTAGCGAACGGTTGCCAGGGCATATAGCGCTGATTTGTCAAGGTGAAACCATGACCTATCAAGCGTTATATGCAGAGGCTCAGCATTTAGCGGCTTATTTGCACACGCAACACATACAGCCTGATGAGTGCGTGGCGATTGCGATGCCGCGTTCTATCGATATGGTTGTCGCTGTGTTAGGTGTGTTGTTAGCGGGTGCGGCTTATTTACCTTTGGCACTTGAGCAAGCGCCCGAGCGCATGGCTTATCAATTAAATGATGCGCGGGTGCGTATTGTCTTAACTGGCTCAGAGTCGCTGGGCAGTATGTCAGTGTTACCAGATGTTCATAGCGTAACCTTGGCAGAAATACGCCAACTACCGGTTGGCGATTTTGCATTAACCTCGCAAGCTACGCCAGAGCATTTAGCCTATGTGATTTATACGTCGGGTAGCACGGGACAACCGAAAGGCGTGATGATTTCCCGGCGTTCGCTCAGCAATTTAGCGCAGGCGATGGTGCAAGCTTATGAAATTACTGAGCAAGATAAGGTGTTACAGTTTGCCGCGTTAAATTTCGATATGTCAGTCGAAGAGCTGTTTCCGTATTTGTTTGCCGGTGCTGGTATTGTGATTCGGCAAGAGCAAGACATTGAGCTAGAGCGCTTTTACTCATTAGTCATGAACCAGCGTGTGACGGTGTTAAATTTACCACCGCAGTTTTACACCGTGTTGGAGCTATTATTGCCCCAGCAAAAAACAGCGTTATTTAATCAAGTTCGTTTAGTCGCTTTTGGTGGCGAAGCTTTGCCCAGTGCTACGTTATCAGCGTTGCAACACTATCCAGTACGCATTATTAATGCTTATGGTCCTACCGAATGCACGGTTAATGCGGCGTTGGCTGATGTGACGCATAGCGACCAGGTCACGATTGGTAAGCCTTTAGCCAATATGCAACTTTATGTGTTGGATGAGGCATTAAATGTCTTACCTATCGGCGTAGTGGGTGAGTTGCATGTGGCAGGTGTTGGCGTCGCACGCGGGTATTTAAACCAGCCAGAGTTAACTGCCGAAAAATTTGTGCAAAATCCTTTTGGACCTGGCTACTTATATAAAACCGGCGATTTTGTGCGCTGGCTGCCGAATGGTGACTTGGACTATCAAGGTCGTTCGGATGAGCAAATTAAGATTCGCGGCTTTCGGGTTGAGTTGGGCGAAATCGAGCGTTGTTTGCTGGCCTATGACGGTGTTGTGAATGCTGCCGTCGTTTTGCAGACAGCCCCGAATACAATGCTAGCCGGTTTTTATGTTGCAGAACAGGCCTTGGACGAATCGGCATTACGCCACTCATTACGCCAACAATTACCGGATTATATGGTGCCTTCGGCGTTAATGCGCTTAGAGCGTTTGCCGGTCACGGTGAATGGCAAAATTGATAGACAAAGCCTACAACAACAGACAGTGACCAGCGCGAGTGCGGCTGGTTATGTCGCCCCGGAAACCGCATTGCAACAGACCCTAACCACCATTTGGCAAGACGTGTTAGGCGTTGCAGAAATAGGTATCGATGATGATTTTTTTAGGCTTGGTGGTCATTCATTGTTGGCGATACAAATTGTGTTGCGGGTGAATCAACAATTTGCCGTCAATATAGCGCTGAGTCATTTATTTGAAGCTGGCACGGTGCGCCATTTAGCTGAGTATATCCAGCACGCTGACACGCAAGTTGCACAAGATTCACTGACGCATTTTGCTGAGCAATCTGAGGACTGGGTTTTTTAGTTTTTATATTACCCCGCCCAGTGAGTTGGGCGCTTTTTACGAACGAGCTATGCAGGCATTATTAACTGGATTACTGAATAAAAGCATTCGTTTAGCGGCTAATGGTCCAGGTGAATTAAAAGTCACCGTTGGCGCAGAACCGTTAACAGACGATGAAAAAAACTCGCTGAAACAGCAAAAGCCAGCGTTATTAGAGTTTTTAGCGGGTGGCAAAGCAGCGTGCTTATCGTATTCGCAAGAACGGTTGTGGTTTTTAGCGCAAATGGGTTATGGCGCGCATTACCATGTACCTGGCATTGCCAAGCTTGCAGGGGAATTAAACGTTGAGGCCTTGGCTAAAGCATTTAATTATTTGTTCGCGAGACACGCAAGTCTTAGAACCCATTTTATTGAAATAGACGGTACGCCAGTACAATTGGTACGGTCTGAGGTTGAATCCAAGATAACGGTGGTTGATTTAAGCCATTTACCCGCTGACGCTCAAGCGTTGGAGCAAAAACGTTTGGCTAATCAATTAATCGAGCAACCGTTTGATTTAGCTAACGATGTGTTATGCCGCATTAACTTGTTTAAGCGTTCGGAAACTGAGCATGTTCTGGCGTTATGTTTACACCATATCATCACCGATGGTTGGTCTATGCGTATTTTATTACGCGATTTAACCGAGGCATATCAGGCGTATAGCCAAGGTCAACTACCGCAACAAGCCGCATTAGCATTTGATTATACAACGTTTGCGGCGTGGGAACGCGAGGCGATGAGCGATGCTAAAGTCGCGGATGAAGTGGCTTATTGGCAAGCACAGCTCGCAGGTTATAGCAATTTAGATATGCCGCTGGATTTTGTTAGACCGGCGCAAAGTTCAGGGCAGGGGGCGTATTTACAGTTTGCGTTAACTCAAGCGCAAGGCTCTGCGATAAAACAACGTTGCCGTGCCTTAAGAACCACCGGCTTTACGTTGTTTATGGCCGCAGTGTATGTGTTGTTGCGTCAATACAGTAGGCAAAGCGATATGTGCTTAGGAATGCCTGTTGCGAATCGGCATCAACAAGAGCTAGAAGACATTGTGGGCTTTTTTGTCAATACCGCTGTGATGCGACTTAATCCTAGTGCTGAAGTCTCAACGGTCGAGCAATTATTGCAGTATGTTCATCAAGTGATGGTTGCAGGACAAGACCATCAACGCGTACCGATTGAAAAAATTTTAGCAGCATTACAACCGGAGCGAGATTTAAGCCGCAGTCCTATCTTTCAAGTGTTGATTAATTACACGCCGTTAAGTTTAGGTAAGCTGCCGTTTGGCTCGGCCACATTAGAGCCAGTGTTTGATTTTGATATTAAGCAAGCCAAGTTTGAATTAACGTTTACCTATAACGAATTTGACCAAGGCGATGCCAGTATCGGTATCGAGTATGCGAGCGACTTATACCGTAGCGATACGATTCAGCGCATGGCTGAGCAGTTACAAGCCTTAATGAGCTATTTTGCTGAGGCAAGCGATGATGCTTTAGTTGACGATTTTACCGGATTATCAGACCCGCTAACTGAGCCGGTTGATAGTTATCTTGTCAATTATCCTAAGGCCTGTTGGCAGGATTTATTTGCCTTACAAGCGTGTAAAACGCCCGCCGCTATTGCGGTTATTTCAGGCCATGAGCAGCTCAATTATCAAGCCCTACACGAGCAAAGCGGGCAAATCGCCGTTTATTTGAAAAACCAAGGTGCGACAGCGGATATGGTTGTCGCGCTCAGCGTGCCACGCTCATTGGCTATGATTATCAGCGTGGTCGGTATTTTAAAAGCAGGCGTGGCGTATTTACCGATAGATGCCGACTTACCTGAAGACCGTATTAAAGCATTGTTAATTGATAGTGGTTGTCGCTTTTTCCTAACGACACAAACTATCGCTAATTCATTAAGCGTGGTGTTGGCCGAGTTAACCTGTCAAGTTGTTTGCATAGATACTGATTGGCCTAAGATCTGTCTCTTATACACATCTCCGAGCCCACGAGACCAGAGAGGATC
>CAWUNX010000313.1:0-4705 GCA_963923905.1 uncultured Methylocucumis sp. | reverse complement strand
TCACAACGTTACCGACTTGCGGCACTTTTATGTGTTGATAATTGCGAAATTTATAGCCGAAACCATCAGCGCCAATGACAGCGCCGGCATGAATAATCACGTAATCACCGATGACCGTATGGTCGTAGATAACAGCATATGGGTGAATGCGACAATGTTTGCCTATGGTGACATGATTGCCGATATAGGCACCGGGTAAGATTTCACTGTGTTCATTGATGCGGGTGTTCTGACCGATGATGGCATACGCGCCTACGAATACTGAGTCGGCCAATTGCGCACTGCCAGCAACCACAGCGGTATCCGCTACCCCGGTGCCGACGCCGTGTTCAGGGTGTAAATAGTGCAGCGCTTTAATAAAACTTAATTCCGGGTCTTGACTGCGTAATAAGGCCATACTAGAAGGCGCATCGGATACTGTAAAACTCATGCCGACAAAACATGCACTGGCTAATGAATCTTTTAGATAATGACTGTATTTGGCATTAGTGAATTGGGTAATCTGTCCGGGTTTAGCGCTTTTTATATCGGCGGCAGACAAAATTTCGGTAGTCGGATTGCCGCTGACGAGTTCGGCGTCGCAAAGATTGGCTAAATATTCTAATGTGATTGACATAGGCTGTGCTTTAAAGATTATTGCGAGTTATCTGTTGAGTGACGTTGCCAATGCCCTGATTGACCACCTTGTTTTTCTAATAGCTGTACGGCTTGAATCACCATACCTTTATCAACGGCTTTACACATATCGTAAATAGTTAATAGCGCGACAGTTGTTGCTGTTAACGCTTCCATTTCGACACCAGTCTGTCCGGTGGTTTTGACGGTAGTAATGCAGCGAATTCGGTGTAAATGAAAGTCAGCGGAAAAGCTAATCTCAACATGCGTAAGAGGAATAGGATGACATAATGGAATAAGTTCATCGGTTTTTTTGCTGGCCATAATTCCGGCAATTCTAGCAATGCCTAAGACATCACCCTTTTTATGTCCGCCATTTTCAATGAGCGACAAGGTATGTGCTTGCATGCTAATAAAGCCTTCACTGATGGCGGTGCGCAGGCTTTGCGGTTTGCTGCTGACGTCAACCATGTGGGCTTCGCCTTGATCATTAAAATGCGTTAATGCTGTCATTTGTCGTTAAAATGTCATGGTTAGAGTTAAGCTATTTCATAACGAAGGTTAGGTTTATGTCAATTAAAGTACGTTATTTTGCCAGTTTAAGAGAGCAATTGGGGTGTGCCGAACAACAACTAGACGGGTTGGTGTCTGTTACTATTGCAGACGTTTGGCGTTACGCAAATCCAGAACTGCCATTACCTGACAATTTGTTAAGCGCAGTGAATCAAGAGTACGCACCTATGCAGCAGCTTGTGCATGATGGCGATGAAGTCGCCTTTTTTCCACCGGTCACAGGGGGGTAACGATGACCGTGTTAGTGGTAGACCAGGCGTTTAATCCTTGGCAAGCTATGCAAGATTATCAGGCCTCATTTTTGTCATCAGGTCAGTGCGGCGCAACAAGCGTGTTTGTCGGTAATATGCGCGATTTCAATGCAGGTGATACAGTGACAGCAATGTGGTTAGAGCATTATCCCGGTATGACTGAAAACCAAATAAGCCAGATTATTGAACAGGCTAAGCAACAATGGCAGATTTTGGATATGTTGATTATGCATAGAGTAGGGCGAGTGACGCCGAATGAAACGCTAGTGTTAGTTGCGGCTTGGGCAAGTCATAGGGGGGATGCTATTGATGCGGTGCGTTATGGCATTGAGTCATTAAAACATCAAGCACCGTTTTGGAAAAAAGAGCTGTTAATAGATGGGACGGAGCGGTGGGTTGCTGCTAATACCACAGGTTATGCTAAGCCGTAGCAGTAAATATGTTACAGATAATTCGCGATAGTTGCATAATCGGAAAAATCAGCGCAAATTAACCTACTAACACAATCATTTTTCTGCATTAATTCATATAATCAGATATAATTGTTTATTAAACAAACATTTCCCGGCGCTATACGCGCAATCCCATAGTAAAACCAAGGTATTTTCATGCTCAATGATGTTTCTGCATTACCCTCATTTCGTGACTTAGCGCTGACTGAACCAGTTCTAAAAGCATTAGAAGATGTTGGTTATGAAACACCTTCGCCGATTCAGGCACAAGTTATCCCGCACATGCTGAAAGGCAAAGATGTGCTAGGACAAGCGCAAACAGGTACTGGCAAAACAGCCGCTTTTGCATTACCTATTTTATCGCTTATTGATTTAAAACAAAAAGACCCACAAGTTTTGATTCTAGCACCGACACGCGAGTTAGCGATTCAAGTTGCTGAAGCATTTCAACGCTATGCCGCACATTTACGCGGCTTTCATGTTTTGCCTATCTATGGTGGTCAAGATTACACCACGCAATTACGCCAGTTAAAACGAGGCGTGCATGTTGTGGTCGGTACACCGGGTCGCGTGATGGATCACATGCGCAAAGGTACACTAAATCTGGATGGATTAACCACGTTAGTGTTAGATGAAGCCGATGAAATGTTACGCATGGGCTTTATTGATGATGTCGAATGGATTTTGGAACAAACGCCAGAAGACCGACAAATTGCGCTGTTTTCTGCGACTATGCCCACGGCTATTCGTAAAATTGCACAAGATTATTTGCACGAACCTGAGCAAGTGACGATTAAGGTCACGAATGCTTCGGCGGAAAATATTCGTCAGCGTTTTTGGGTCGTCAGCGGCGTTCATAAGCTAGATGCGCTAACGCGAATTCTTGAAGTTGAAACCTTTGATGGCATGATAATCTTTGTCAGAACTAAAACGGCAACGATAGAGTTAGCTGAAAAATTGGAAGCCAGAGGTTATTCGGCAGCGGCAATTAATGGTGACATGTCGCAAACCTTGCGTGAGCGCTCTATTAACCATTTAAAAAATGGCAAGCTTGATATTTTAATAGCTACCGATGTTGCAGCTAGAGGCTTAGATGTTGATAGAATTACCCATGTGGTCAACTACGATATTCCTTACGATACAGAGTCTTATGTGCATAGAATAGGTCGTACTGGTAGAGCGGGTCGGACTGGTGATGCGATATTATTTATCGCACCTCGAGAAAGAAAGCTGCTGTCGAATATCGAAAAAGCGACTAAGCAAAAAATCGAAGAAATGGGCTTGCCTTCTACGGAAGTAATTAACAACAAGCGTATTGCTCGATTTATGCAAAATATTACCGATACGCTGGCAGCAGAAGAATTAAGTTTTTTTAGCCAGTTAATCGAGCAATATCAACGTGAGCATAATGTTTCTGCTTTAGAAATCGCTGCGGCGTTAGCTAAGTTAGTACAAGGTGACACGCCGTTATTAATGCAAAACCCGCCTAAAAAAGCGAAAGAAGGTAAATACGAAGATAACGGCAGAGAGCGCGAAGAGCGGCCACGACGCGAACGTAGTTCAAAACGTGAATATGCCGATATTGGTATGGAGCTATTCCGCATTGAAGTAGGTCATGCGCATGGCGTTAAACCTGGAAATATTGTCGGTGCTATCGCTAACGAAGCGGGTATCGATGGTAAATTGATTGCGCGTATTAAAATTGAGGAAAACTACAGTACGGTCGAATTACCGGCGGGTATGCCGAAAGATTTGATTCAAGATTTACGCAAAGTGCGCGTTGCAGGCCAGCCTATGAATATTTCGCGGGTTGAATCAGGTGCTATGCGTAGCGAAAGCAGCAAAAAGCCAGAGAAAAGCAAAGCAAAAGCCGTAGTGTCTGGTAAACGTAGATCTAAAAACGATAACTAGAACTAATACGTTGTATGCGTTAGGCCTGGCTTGCTTCTGCGGCCTTTGGTAGAGAATCGTATTTGCACATATCAATCACTTGCTAGATCATAGGAACAATTATAGTTATCTGTTGTAAGTGATTGTATCGATATATGTGTTCTGGCGCTAGGGTTTGCGGCTTGTTATTCCCTCCTTAAATGCCTTTCTGTGAGTTCTGTCAAGCATTTTTTAGTTAACTCTGAGCCTGCCATCTGTAACGCGTGATTACGATGGACTTGGTTGTCGTTAAAGTCATCATATAAGTAATACATCTTATCGATGACTTCGTAATACGTTCTTCCCATGTGACACATATCTATGCTTTGTACTAGAAAGCGGCGAGTTTCTGCATATAAGTCAAAATCTTTACTATGATTTTTATGTATTTTCCAGTATAGATAGAGGCTGGCACCGATTTGCATCGGTGTAAAGTGCATAGGATGGTTGTATTTTTCGTTGATATGGTAAAGCTCTTGAATCCAAGCAGTAACATGCTCGCAATCAGCTTATCATTTAAATGGAATCGCAATAACCGTGAATCTGCTAAAGTTTTTAGTGCATTTAATTGATTAAGAACGGGATAACGGTGGCGTTGAAGTGAATAGATGAGTCGTTCTTCAAAATAATCAAAATAATCCACATTCTTCTCTTGTATTTTTGAATTCGTCCAGATACCAACTGTTTCTGTTAATTTATTTAATGCTTGTTTGATATTTTCTGTTTCAGTTTGAGGAGAACCAGATTCGAGGAATAACGCCAAAGATAACCCAATTGAGCATAAGGATGTTAAGGCAGAGCTTGGTATTATAGTGCCCATAAAATAATTATGTAATTACCTACCCTCTCAATGCCAACCGTAAAAAGATTACCGAAAAACTAAGC
>CAWUNX010000312.1:0-4785 GCA_963923905.1 uncultured Methylocucumis sp. | reverse complement strand
CTATTCTCGTAACTCGTTGATAAAAATCAACCTGCATTGATTTGCAGGGACTACCCAAATTGCTCAGTCGTTAATTTACTTTTGCACCCCATCAGAATGCGCCAGCTCAGCGCTTGAC
Source organism: uncultured Methylocucumis sp. (assembly GCA_963923905.1). GTDB lineage: Bacteria > Pseudomonadota > Gammaproteobacteria > Methylococcales > Methylomonadaceae > Methylovulum. The sequence continues at coordinate 4,667 of CAWUNX010000312.1, read as the reverse complement.
CACGTTTATCCAATACAAAGAGCAAATCCACAATTGCAGCAAAAAGCTGAGCATTCAAATCAGTATGAAAACAATAGTAAATACGTTGTAAATGCGCGAGTAGCTGCTTAGGTCTTCTGGAAATCCTAAACACCAATTTATCCAGATAATCTGAATAAGCCAAAGCTTCCTGATTCCAGAATTCACTAAACTCTTCCAACGAGAAAAAACGATATTTCTCATCGGTAGGCTCTGTAAAACTTTCTGTCTTATGAATTAACAATTTACTAACTACTGGCATTATAGTCATTGATAGGTGCTTAGAGGATAGTTGTAAATTAGCATTATTACAAGTCGAATAGCTAATAATTTAGACATGGTACAATTTAACCTTAAAAAATTTTACCAGCACTTTGAGCTAATTTCGCTATAGAATAACCAGTTTAATCAAACTTTCACACAACATTATGAACACCGATAGTATTAACTTAATCCAGCACTATTATACCGCTTTTAATAATGGCGATATCGACACGTTTTTAAGCTTGCTTACCGATGATGTCATCCATGATATTAATCAAGGTAAGCGCGAAATTGGCAAAGCCGCCTTCAAACAATTCATGGCCTGCATGAATCATAATTATAAAGAGCATTTGACGGATATGGTTATCATGGCTAACGAAAACGGAAGTCGCGCCGCAGCTGAATTTATCGTAAACGGTGAATATCTTAACAGTGACGAAGGTCTCCCAGCGGCAAATGGTCAAAAATATCGCCTGCCTGCAGGAGCGTTTTTTGAAATTAAAGATAATAAAGTTGCCAGAATTACTAACTATTACAACTTGCAAGACTGGATAGCTCAAGTTGAGCAGTAATTCTTTAGCGTCTTAACTAACAAACCATGATTGCCAATACTTGTGTTGGTATTAGCAATCATGTGAAGGGCCTAAGGGTACAAAGCCAATGCCTGCAGTCCTTCATCCTCTGCAAAACCACACATAATATTCATCGCTTGCACCGCTTGCCCTGAAGCACCTTTCACCAAGTTATCGATAACCGATAACACGACTAAGGTGTTTTTACCTTGTGGTTGGTGCAATGCAATCTGGCAATAATTGCTACCACGAACATTTCGGGTGTCCGCATGGGCGCCTAGATTAAGCACATCGACAAACAACTCCTGTTCATAGCGTTGCTGATAAACCCTATAGACTTCCGTCAAACTCATGTCTTGAGTTAAGCGTCCGTACAATGTTGCGTGAATCCCCCGAATCATAGGAGTTAAATGCGGAACAAATGTTAACTCAACCGGCTGTTGCGCCATTAACTCAAGACCTTGCTGAATTTCAGGCAAATGCCTATGCCCGTGTACCGAGTAGGCTTTAAAACTCTCGCCTGCTTCACTCATTAAAGTCGCTAATTCAGCTTTACGTCCTGCACCGCTGACACCCGACTTAACATCGGCAATAAGCCCATGCGTTTCAATCAAACCTTGCTCAAGCAAGGGTAAAAAGCCTAATTGCACCGCAGTAGGATAACAGCCAGGACAGGCCACTAATTGCGCTTTAGCGATTGCTTCACGATGATATTCCGGAAGCCCATAAACCGCAGACGCCACAAGCTCAGGACTCGCGTGTATCGGCTCATACCATTGTTCCCATATCGCTACGTCTTTCAATCTAAAGTCGGCAGATAAATCAATGACTTTAACGCCTTTAGCTAATAAAGCAGGTGCCATTTGCATAGCGGTACCATTAGGTGTGGCAAAAAATACCACATCACATTGATGCAAGGTTTCAACGTCCGGTGGCGAAAACACCAAATTAATCGTGCGTCTTAAATTGGGATAAATTGTACTGACATTAACACCAGCATCAGTGCGCGATGTTACAACAACAATCTCGACATGAGGGTGCTTTGATAAAATCCGCAATAATTCAACGCCCGTGTAACCGGTTCCACCGACAATACCTACTCTTATCATACTGTTTTAATCCTTATCAATGTAACTTAGCGGCCAATATCACTATAATACTCAACAAAGAGTATGAACATCACCACGATAACAACCGCTCTGCCATAAAAACTTTTTTAATAATCAGATAAACATGACATCACCCACACCAAAACAATTACCTGAGTTAATGGAACAGTATAAAAAACTACCCAACGAACAACTCATGGTAATGAATATATTGGCTGTTTATTATAGCTACTGCTCATCAACTGTAATGATTTCATGCTTAAGCAGCTTAGGGATAAAAGCCAGCACCGGCAAAGCACTCAAGTCTATTGATATAAGACCTTACTACGAAGCATTACAGAAACTCAAGCTTATTGAACAAAATCCTAAACAAGGCACTTACCGCTGTGTTAGAAACCTTGCTGAACCTATTACTCGGGAATTAGTGACTCAAGGCCAATTCCAACGTTATTTTGAGCTACTGAAACCTCATATAAGGTCTGCCAACGCGACTTATCTTTATTATAGTAGCGACGAAGAGTGTATACGCGACGCTCGCATCTATTTCTATTGCCGCGACTATACGACAGCCAACAAATTTATCAGCGCTAGGCAACAATATTCTGCAAAGTTTAATGGCATTGATGTTTATTTATCTTGGATGCTTAACCCGTTTGACCCGGAATGGTTAGCGCGCGAACATCCCGTAATAACGGATGAATTAGCCGGTTACATAGGTGCACACCAGCTTTCACATTTGTGCAACGATGAAAAAATTAACACTTTTTTAGCACAGCAAAGCGCAAAAACACCCGACTCAAAAACCCACCAATTTGCACGACTCATTTATGCTGAATTGCTTTTGCTACGCGGCGATTGGGAGGCACTAGTAACTTTAGCAAATGAATTTAACACACCGGAAATGCAGGCCATCACGGCAGCATTAACCTTTTTACAAGGCAATACGCCAGCGGCTATCAGTCAATTTGATAATGCCTTGAGCGCATTTCGTAAACAAACCAATAAACGCACGGCTTATTTTATCAGTCTATCGGGCATATTTTATCCCATCGCATTACTAAAAACGGACGACTACAGCTTACGCGCAAAAGCAGCCACATTATTAACGCAAGCGATTAAGCTTAACGGCCCCTGGACTGAGGTCTATCAATATCTATCATTGTTTTTGCAAATATTACAAGGCAACTTAGCAGCGCGCACTCAATTATTATCTTACGGCTCACGCTATGACATTACTACTATCAAAAGCAACATTGCTGACCCACCTGTAATGCAAGCCGTGTTGCTAATGATTATTAAATATTGGGTTAAGTCGGACTACTTTAACTCCGTAAGTACCGCTAACCATAAAATTTACCAATATATTCATGATAACGGCTACCGCTGGCCTGCTGCTGAACTGGCTAGACTTTACACTCATATCCAGCCTGATAAAGCTAAAGCTTACGACCATAGCTTTTTTAGCCAACAGAATGCTATCGCATTAACCAATTTATTTGTCTGCAAACCCGATTGGGAATTAGCCTTAGATGCTTTGCAAAGCATTAATCCAGATAACACAAAAACAAACAATATACCAAGCGCAGAAAAACCCATGCGCTTAGTTTGGCTAGTTAGCTTTCAAGAGAAGACACAAAGTTTATTTTTAGAACCACGCGAACAAAAACAACAAGGTAAAAACGGCTGGACTAAAGGTCGCGCGATAGCATTAAAACGCTTACGAGCAGAAGCCAGCAGTTTTGATTATTTATCCGAACAAGATTTAGCGTTATGTAAATCGCTAAGAGAATATCGCGATGGCTGGTCAGGTACGCTTCAGGTTGAATTTAGCAGTCAGATGCCTTTGTTGCTCATAGGCCACCCCTTACTATTTTGGGAAAACTCACCTGAAGTCAGAATAGATGTAGTTAAAGACGAAGCCGTTCTAAATGTCAGCAAGCCAGATGCAAACAATAAGATAAAAATCACGCTAGAACCCAAGCCCTTAGAAGGCAAAACTATTCATATCAGCAAAGATTCTCCAACCCGCTTAAAAGTCATAAAATTCACTGAAAAGCACCAAAAAATTCACCAAGTATTAGGGCCAAACGGATTAGAAGTACCCGCATCGGCACAAGAGCGCGTTTTACAAACCTTAGCCAGCATTTCCAACTTATTAACCGTTCACGCTAATATCAGTGGAAGCACCAGCCATGCCGAACAAGTTACCGCCGATTTAACACCGCGCGTGCATTTATTACCGTTAGGTTCTGGGCTCAAAGCAGGCATTTACATACGCCCGTTTCAAACCGGCGGTGCCTACTACCGACCTGGTCATGGCAGTGAGAATGTACTCGCCGAAATAGATGGTAAGCGCGTGCAAACCCAACGCGACTTAAAACAAGAACGCGCTAATGCTGCCGAAGTCATAGCCGCCTGCCCTATTTTAAAACAGGCTGAACAAGAAGAAACTGGTGATTGGCTAATTTACGAGCCAGAAGATTGCTTAGAATTTCTGTTGCAAATACAAGCAGTACCAGCAGACAAGGCTATTTTAGAATGGCCTGAAGGGGTAAAATTCAGCGTATTAGGTCAGTTATCCGCCAACAACTTAAGCGTGTCGATTAAGCGCCAAAACGATTGGTTTAGCATTGACGGCGAATTAAAAATTAATGAAACACAAGTCATTGAACTTCAACAACTACTCAATTTACTCGACAATAGT
>CAWUNX010000311.1:0-4790 GCA_963923905.1 uncultured Methylocucumis sp. | reverse complement strand
CAACAAGATTTGTCGATAAAATATAAAATTAGGTTTCTGGTAATAATATTTTTCTTCGTAATTTTAATTCGTTGCGGCTAAATTGTGAATCTTTTTTAAAAAAATTTGACTTCATGCGCTGTTAACTTTTTAGTCTTGCTCTTCATGCGATAAAGTCGCAGTGCTACCCGCCATAATGCCGCCATCTAACACGATTTCCGAGCCGGTCATATAACGCGATTCATCTGAGGCTAAATACAACACGCAATAGGCAACATCTAACGGTGTACCCATATCGTTTAATGGGATACCGCGTTTAACAAAGTTTAACGTAGCAGTGCGTTGCTCTTCGGTATCGCCCATGACGGTATCCCAAATCGGCGTATAAATCGCACCCGGATGCAATGAGTTACAGCGAATGTTATAGCCGTGCTGGGCGCAATGCATGGCCACGCTTTTGGTTAAATTACGCACCGCGCCTTTACTAGAGCAATAACCGGCTGTTTGTGCGATACCGACCATGCCAGAGCGCGATGACATATTGATAATCGAACCGCCTTTGGCTTTCATGAGCTGAATACCGTATTTACAGCCTAAAAACACACCATCCATGTTAACCGCATGAATTTGCTGCCAATCGCTTAATGATACATGCTCAACGTCTTGCGGGCGTCCTAAAAATTCTGGCTCAAAACCGGATACACCGGCATTGTTAAACACCACATCTAAACGCCCAAAGCGTTGTTTAATGGCGTCAGTGACTGCCAGCCAATCGGCTTCTTGGCGGACATCTAAATGATAGTAACAGGCGTTATCGCCTATCTCGTCAACAACCGCTAAACCTAAGTCATCGAGAATATCGACGATAATGACAAACGCGCCGTGCTGCGCTAGTAGTTTAGCCGTGCCAGCGCCAATGCCGCGACTACCGCCGGTGATTAAGGCTATCTTATTGTTTAATCTAGTCATTTAGGGTTATAAACTCAATTTGTAGTGCTGTGGAATTTGACTGACATCAACAGCATGGTCGTACCGCTGTAATTCACCGGTTTCAGTGTCAATTAAATGATTGTTAAACAGTTTGCCATGTAAGTGGTTTTTGAGCTTGATATTGCAATCATAAATCGGAAATAAGCGAATAATATAAACCGCTCTATCGTCTTGTTGATTTTTCCACAATTCTGCGGCGTGGAAGTTTTTATTATTCCATAGCAAAACCTTGCCTTTGCTTTCATCGTAGCTAACAAACTCTTGGCTGTAATGTTTTTTAGCCAGCGTGATAACATTTTTATAATGTGCCATTAACTGTTGATAAGGCTTACTTTTGACAAAGCCCGCTAAATCTTCGGCGGTGATTTTTTCCGGGTCTATATAACCGTTTTCATCTAAAAACCTAGCATCGTGGCCGAAATGGGCTTGCAATTGTTTCAGTAGCACATTGCCAGGAATCTTTAACTTAGCTTCAGGTAATACCGTAATACGCCCGCCGTTATCATCGTCTAAATTGATTAACGGAATGTATAATGTGACATCATTTTCGGTTTCGTAAAAATGATGGAAATTGGGTAAGTCGGTATGAATACCGGCAGCCGAGCGGCCATAATCATTACCCAGAAAAATATCATAGCCAACCACTAAATAACGGGTCTTAAAAAACTTATGTAAGCCTTGGCTTAGTAAATACGCGCAGACATCGGCAATATAAGCTTGTTCAGCATACACGGCTTTATGGTAGGTTCGGTCGTATAAGCTTTTAACCATTTTCTTCGCTAAACCCGGAAACGTGCTAAACAGTGCGCCTAAGGCTTTGCCTTCTAAATAGGCTTGATGTTCGTTGTTAGCAAAAAATTTGGGGAAGTCGTTATGACCGAGTTGAATGGTTTGATAATGGGCTTTGATGGTATCGACTAAGGATTCAGGCAAGGTTAAACCGGTTTCGACAAAGCCGCTGGCGTAATATTCGTTAAAATAGCGCTCTTTAAGTATATCCAGCATGTTAAGCGTCTCTACAGTCAGGTTAAAATAGCGTACAACGTGAATTAGCGACTGGATTCTATCGTAATTGCGTCATTCAAGCGAATTTATGTTAACAAGTTATATTAGTCTTCATTTAATTTCATTCAGGAGTCAAGCATGGTCGCGGTAGGCATAGAAGCAATGAATCATTACGGTGGTAGCGCTTATTTAGATGTTTTGGAATTAGCACATTACCGTCAACTCGATACAGCGAGATTTGATAACTTGCTAATGAAGCAAAAAACCGTGGCAATGCCGTTTGAAGACCCGGTTACCTTTGGCATTAATGCGGCCAAACCCATTATCGATGCGCTATCAGATGCGGAAAAAGACCGAATAGAATTGTTAATCTGTTGCTCTGAATCAGGTATTGATTTCGGCAAATCCATGAGTACTTACATGCATTATTACTTAGGGTTAAACCGGAATTGCCGCATGTTTGAATTAAAACAAGCGTGTTACTCAGGGACGGCAGGCTTGCAAATGGCGGTGAATTTTATTTTGGCGCAAACCTCGCCGGGGGCAAAAGCCTTAGTCGTGGCTACGGATATTTCAAGGTTTTTAGTGGCTGAAGGTGGCGACGCATTAACGATGGATTGGTCGTTTACTGAGCCTAGCGGGGGAGCCGGTGCTGTTGCGTTGCTGGTCAGCGAGCAACCCGAAATATTTCAAATCGATGTCGGTGCGAATGGCTATTATGGTTATGAAGTTATGGACACCTGTAGACCTATTCCCGACAGCGAGGCGGGTAATGCCGATTTGTCATTATTGTCGTATTTAGATTGCTGCGAACAAGCGTTTTTACAATATCAACAACGCGTTGCCGATGTCGATTATCGAACGAGTTTCAACTATTTAAGCTTCCACACGCCGTTTGGCGGCATGGTTAAAGGTGCGCATAGGCAAATGATGCGTAAAATAGCTAAGGCTGGGCGCGATGACATTGAGCACGATTTTGTGCAACGCGTGATGCCTGGCTTAAGCTATTGCCAGCGGGTCGGTAATATCATGGGCGCGACGGTATTGTTATCGCTAGCAGGCAGCATCGATTACGGTGAGATTAATAGCCCTAAGCGTATTGGCTGCTTTTCCTATGGTTCCGGTTGTTGCTCTGAGTTTTACAGTGGCGTAGTCACACCTTCCGGGCAAAAAAAACTAGGTACTATGGCGATAGCAAGCCATTTAGATAACCGCTACCACTTATCAATGTCCGAATACGAAACGATATTAGCGGGCAGTGAGCAAGTGAAATTCGGTACGCGTAACACTGTTATCGATACTGAATTGTTACCCGGTGTTTGGCAAGCAAGTCAAAACGCAACGGTAAAAGAAGGCAAAGCCAGAATTTATTTGCGCGAAATAAAAGAGTTTTATCGGCAATATGAATGGCTAGCTTAGAGGTTAACCATTTATCCGGTCTTAAACTTAATCAGGAGATATTATGTGGATACTACTATTTATTCTAGCGCTGGCTTTTGTATTAGGCAGCGCGTTGATTTTATTGCGCTCAAGTAACTTATCGAAATTACCCAAGGATGTTAAACCTCAGCCGTATCAAAAAGATGAGGATTCAGGGTGGTAGTGATGCGAGCTAAGGCCATTAATCCCAAACAATACTTATGACACCATGAAAAAGAACAAGAAAACAAAACTGGCTGGACTTAACGAACAAACGATTGCGATAGGCGATTTATATTGCACGACCACCAACCAATATCGTGCGGTATTGGCTATAAAAGGTGAGTTTTTAATCTATGCACCAAGTGCAGAAGGCATGGCACCCTTAAGTCCAGATGCCAGCGAACTGCCTTTTAACAATGTTCCCCACAAAAAATGCCAACTTGCCACTTTTGCCAAAAAAAGCTATCAAGAATTTGATTTTATGGGTAGCAAAGCGTTAAGACATACCTTGACTGAATCTCAACTGGCCGAAGCAGTAGCTCAAAGTAATGCCAAGTTGGCTATAGCGGCGTTGTTGGCGTAGATAAGTGTGCTGCGGGTAAATTCAATGCTAACGCGATAAGGTGCGCATCTTTATCGTGTTCATGGCTCATAACCTAAAGATGGCGGGCTTTCTGGATATTGGGGTAGGTTATCCGTAATCTTAAGCCACGGTTGCTTTGAAGATACCCAAAAGTGCATGTCAGGTTTGAACAGTGACGGTTCATCTAGGCTGCCTGCTGTTAAGCCGATGACCCCAGCAGAAACACGCCGCGAGAAAATGCTGGAACCGCAATGCGAACAAAAACCGCGCTCAAGAGCTTCTGAAGAGTTAAATGTGTTGATTGGGCCAGAGATAACAACATGTTCAATGCGCATGAGTACTCGAGCATTGAAAGCAGCGCCGATAGCTTTCTGACAAGCCTTACAGTGACAGACCCTTTGGTTCAAAGGATTTGAGGTCGTTTCATAACGCACAGCCCCACATAGACAGCCACCACGGAATAAAGTCATTCAGCAAGCTCCTTTCTACAATAGTCTATTTGATAACCAACATTTCATTGCCACCCCTCTGAAACTCATACTGTACTTGCTTAACTTCAACATAGAACCCATCATTTGTAAGTTGTTCTGTTAAAAAAGCAAGATGTGGCGAGGGAACACGGCCGAGCATAAGTAATGGAAACACACGAATTTCATGGGCTACACGCAACATTTCTTTAAATGCTTGAAGATGAAATTCCGCCGACAAATGGGTACTGTATAAAAACAGAAAAAGAGAGAAACAGTTCACTTTTGGACGGCGTTGGTGCATAAATCATCAAATAGTCTAAACTAACTCTAAAGTTCAACTG
>CAWUNX010000310.1:0-4814 GCA_963923905.1 uncultured Methylocucumis sp. | reverse complement strand
ACCTTTCTCTCCCTTAATTCCCAACCGTACATAAGTGTTTAGTGCGAAACAATTTAGGGTTATTAGCTCTTTTTAATATCGATGTAATTTTCTTGGCTCTCAATTCTTTTGAACCATTGTTTGATGTTACTGTAGCGCGATAAGTCAAAATTACCTTCTTCTGCCACATGGGTATAAGCATACAAAGCTATATCAGCAATACTGTATTGATTGGCAACAAAAAACTCGTTGCACGCTAAATGCTGTTCCATGACATCCAGGGCGGCATAGCCCGCTTTCATTTTGCCGATAAGCTGCTCTTTATAGTCGTTTTCCGCTTTAAGAATTGAAACCCAATAGCGTGAGGTTGCGATATTCGGTTCGTGACTATATTGCTCGAAGAACATCCACTGTAAAACGAGTGCTTGTTCGTAATTACCGGTAGGCAAAAAAGGGGTATTTGCGGCCAAATACCATAAAATAGCATTGGATTCAGCAAGATACTTGCCATCATGACATAGAACAGGTGTTCGACCGTTAGGGTTAATTTTAAGAAATTCTGGGGTACGAGATTCTTTATTGAGAATATCGATATTAACGCGCTCGTACTCAATGCCTAATTGATTGAGCAGTAGACGAATTTTGTAGCAGTTACCTGAAGGCAAAAAATCGTAAAGTTGGTACATATTTCAATTTTCCTTGAGATTTAGGATTATCGTTAACGTAGTGTTTTTATGAAGCTAAGCAAACCGTTCAAATCGTTGCCAACTGCATCGGGGACTGCGCTGAGTTGTTCGTGGGGAAGAGCTAATCGGTTTACCCAGAATGTGATATAGCCAAATGACTTAGCACCCGCCGCATCCCAACCGGCAAACGCAACAAAAAGAATGTCCTCTTTTTTCAGTCCAAAAACATCTACCGCCATTTGATAAGCGCGTGGATCGGGCTTATAGGTTTTAATTTCATCGGTACTCAACACATGCTCAAAAACATCTGCGATTGTCGAGTTTATAAGCCCAGCCTCTAGTATTGTTGGCGTTGCATTAGACAACAGCGCTAAGCGAATCCCTTGGTTTTTCAAAGACCTTAGTACCAAAGGCGCATCGGGCCAAGTTTTAAGCTCAAGATACGCATGCATCAGTTGTTTGCGCTTATCCGGGGTTAGTTCAAGCTTGAGTGACTCAGCCGCATACACCAAACTATCTTCAGTCGCACGCCAGAAATCTGCGTACTGTCCTGATAACGCGCGCAACCATTGGTATTCAAACTGCCTCGTGCGCCAGACATTACTTAGCTCTGTACCTTTTCCGGGAAACAGTTGCTCAGCTAGAACAAAGACCGGTCGCGGATCAAAAATAGCAAACGCATCAAAGGCGATAGCTTTAATCTTTGATGGAGCATTACCATGCGCCAACGGAATAGACGCTAAACTCAAACTGGTAATGCCAGTTGCTAGCCAATTTAAAAACTCTCGTCGATTAAATGACATCATGACCTCATTCATAGTTAAGTGTTGATGATGGTTTTATCAACTGGATATTACAACAATGCTATGACGCCTTGCCGTAAGATTTAACAGCCGCTGCCATTAAAAGCCCGTCGTTAAGTCCACTGTTAGTAAGCCCCTGAATAACACTCGCCTGATTTTCTGGCGGTTGATTTTGGCTGACTTTCGATTTACCAAGCAGTTTGCTGACAAAGATTTCAATACCAACAATGGACTCAATTAGCTTTTCGGTAAACGCATGAGGCGCATCTGATACCTGCCATGGCTCAGTAAACGAAGCCTCGTTTTGGCCGGTCAGTGCCTCAAGGTTAGCACGCAGCCAAGCAACATCATCCACGACTTTTAGCAGGCCATAAGCATGAACTACCTGGTAATTCCAAGTTGGAACGACTTTACCCGTTTCTGCTTTTGTTGCGTACCAAGATGGCGAAATGTAAGCGTTTGGACCTTGGAAAATCGCTAACACATCAACATCCTCAGCAAAATCACGCCATATTGGATTAGCACGGGCAACATGACCGCGCAAAATGCCAAATGGCGTTGAATCCACCGACAAATGCAGCGGGATATGATTGGCGTTAAGACCGTCTGAAGCCAAAGTGACCACCGTAGCAAGAGGAGCTGAACGTATTAACTCGTGCATGATCTCGATTTTTGGCTCTTGAAATTGTTCGGGTATGTACATGGTTTCGCAGTGCCTCCGGGTCGATTAACGTTATATAGCTGGATTATACTTTGGCTTGGGCGTGTCCGATTAACCACTGAATATAATCAAGCTGCACATCTTCGTGCCGCGTTGCCAAGTACATGGTTTTGCTTAACGGCAGATTGTTAAAGCGTAAACTCACTACATCAGGGTTTTTAGTTTTATCGGCTAACAGCCATTCTGGCAACAAACAAACACCGCGCCCGCTAGCGACCAGCAGCAACATAATGTCGGTTTCTTCTACAGTAATGTGCGCGTATGGCTCAATGCCGACCGGGCCTAGCACTTTTTTGAACATATCCAGACGTTCGCGCTCGACCGGATAAGTCAGAATCGTCTCTTGTCGTAAGTCAGCCGGTTCAACAAACTCAGCCCCAGCAAGCCTATGCTGCTTAGCAACAATAAGCACTAAATCAAAATTAAACAACGGCTGATAATGTAACACCCCGTTAAACACAGGATCAGACGTCAACACGGCGTCCAACTTGTACTGGCGAATGGCATCAAATGAATTGAAGCGGTAACGCGAGGTGACTTCTATCGCCAAATCCGGCCAGGCTTGTAAGTAAGGCTTAAGAATCGTGCGAAACCATTCATAACAGGCATGGCAATCAATGCCAATAATCAATTTACCAGTCTTACCCGCCGCCAGTAAGCTTAGATGTTGTTCAGCAGAAGCGACGGTAGCCATTACAGATTCGGCTACATCCGACAGATATTGCCCTGCTTGGGTTAAAACCAAATGGCGTCCTTGCTTACGCCACAACACAATACCTAAACGCTGCTCCAGGTTTTTCATTTGATGCGATAACGCCGACTGCGTTAAATGCAAGGTCTCGGCGGCAGCATTCAGGCTGCCATATTGTTTAAGCGCTAGCAAGATACGAAAATGAATTAGCTCCATAATAATGAATTTTTCTCATAAAAAAGCGAAAAACTATCAATATTATTCACAAATAACAAGCAATACCGCTTGTATTTTTAGCCTAAAAATCAGTCATGAGGGTGGTTGCTGAGGACATAGTAGATGTTACCGCTGGCATCAATGACGGCGATAGGGCTGGTCATTTAGCCAAAGGTGCTCTTGGATACGCGCACCGCTGGTATTGTATTCGCCGATGAGGTATCCGCTTCGTCATAGCTAAATAAGCGCGTACCGCCCGTTTGCTCAGTTTTGCTGACACGTTGGCCGTGGACGTTAACGCCGTACGCGTAGGTAATACCGTTGGGCATGATAGCACTTTTTAACCGACCAGCAGCGTCATAGCTGAACTGTAACGCGCCATTGCTGGTGAAGTTGCCGGTTGCGTCATAGCTTTGGGCGTTGCTGTTAAGGCGATTGCTGTTGCTTGCAACTTGATTTAGTAAAGTGGATCCCATTGTCCAGACAAAAAATGCTTTAATTTAAGATAGAACTCTGTTTGCACTCCAGCTGAACGGCGCTGTCCCAATTTTGTGGTGTAGGATCTGATGCTTTAGGGGTATCGTTAAATTTATCCACAATCTTTGCCCCGCCGCCTGTAGCCGTTTTATAAACTTCATCTGGCGTCTTGTAAGTCATTGATTGGTGCCCACGTTGTTGGTTATAGAATTGGAAGTACTGCGTCAACCCCATCAATAAGTCCGGTATGTTGCTATACTGTTTTAAGTAAACGTCTTCATATTTCACTGTTCGCCATAAGCGCTCGATAAAAATATTATCCAACGCTCTGCCTTTACCATGACCCACATGGATGTGGGAAATGCAGATATTGCAGGAGCAAATATCTGTCCATACTGATTGCAATGTTGTTGTCTACTAGCACACCAATAAAGGCATCGCTGGTGAATTGCGAACCTTGGTCGGTATTGAAAATGCTCGGTGTACCGTAGAGTTTGATAGCCTCTTCCAAACAATCTATGTAAAAACCAGCCTCCATCGTATTCGATAGTCGCCATGACAAGACCTTTCGACTGTACCAGTCAATGAGCGCGACGAGATAAACAAACCCACCCGGCAGCCGAAGATAGGTAATGTCCGTACTCCAAACCTGATTGGGCTTGGTAATCTCAACACCACGAAGTAAATAGGGATAGATTTTGTGCTCTGGATGCGACTTGCTGGTATTAGGACCTGGCGACATGCCTACTAAACCTAGTTTTTGCATCAATCTCTGTACACGCTTGCGATTGACGTTATAGCCACAGTCACGCAAGTATATCTTCATGCGTCGTGAGCCGTAAAAAGGATGACGCGTGTACTCTTCATCTAACAAGCGCAATAGCACGAGTTCATCCTGTTCTGGTTCTTTCAACAGGCGTTTTTTGTGTTCATAAACAACGGAGCGAGTAACCTTAACAAGCTTACATTGCCTTGATAACGCAATTTTGTCATTCGGTTCTATCCAGCTTTGGCGTTCACTTACAGGCTGAGTCCAGACTTTTTTTTAAGCCAATCTAGCTCCATATTCAACTGCCCAATCTTGGCATATAACCTTTCAGGATCGCTCTGAGCGTTGACCACTTTAGGTCCTCGCTTACCTTCAAACAGGCTGCCCGCATTCTCCAATAACTTTTTGACAGGTAAGCCCAATACAGTTCGGCGCAACTATTGCTGAACAAAAAAGGGGTATACTGTAGAAT
>CAWUNX010000309.1:0-4818 GCA_963923905.1 uncultured Methylocucumis sp. | reverse complement strand
AGCATTAGGCTTAGCCTCGATAGAGCCAGACGAGGGCATGGCAGTATTAGAAACAGTGCTGGCCAGCGAAGTGGGGCAGGTGAGTGTGGTTAAAACGCTATAACGCGTGTCGATTATTCCCGACCATCATCGCTTAGCAATTAATGTTACAATACACTTCACGCCCTATCGAAGGCTGCGCAACGCGCACCTTATTACTGAATCAAGTTATAGTCCTTGTCGTTATCACCTTTCTTAACTCACCGTTTTAATGTCGGAACCCACATTTTTTTTAACTGAATTGCCTTATTGCGCCGATAGCTCGACATTATTTGCCGTACTTGCCGATAATGAGTGGGCAGTATTTCTTGATAGTGGTTATCCTGATTGTCAACAAGGCCGCTACGATATTATGGCGGCCGAACCCGTTGCAACGTTGGTTACACGCGGCAATAAAACCGAAATTAAACGCGCCGAAGTTTGTTTACTCTCAGAAGATGACCCGTTTACGCTCGTTAAACAAGAACTTGCATTATGGGCGCCTAAGCCATCTGTTAAACAACCGAACTTGCCGTTTACGGGCGGAGCTATTGGCTATTTTGCTTATGATTTAGCGCGGCGAATAGAAAAATTACCGGTTATTGCACTCGATGCTGAGCATATTCCTGATATGGCGGTAGGAGTTTATCAATGGGCGATTATTGTCGATCACCAGCAGCAGAAAGTGTTTTGGCTGGATTACGGTTTAACCAGCGAACGGCGCGCGCAATTACTAGACCGCTTTAGCCAAGCACTTACGCCATGTTCCGGACAGCCGTTTTCCGTACTATCTGAGGTGCGCTGTAATTTTGATAAAACCAGTTATGCCGATGCCTTTCATCGGATTAAACATTATTTAACCGAAGGCGATTGCTATCAGGTTAACTTAACGCAACGGTTTGAAGCGGATTGCGAAGGTCATCCTTGGTCAGCTTATGCATTATTACGCAAATTAAATCCCGCCCCATTTAGCGCGTATTTAAATTTAGCCGATGTGCAAGTATTAAGCTCATCACCGGAGCGTTTTTTATTAGTCACTGAAGGCAGGGTTGAAACCAAACCTATTAAAGGTACAAAACCTAGAAAAGCTGAACCTGTTCAAGATGATGAACAAGCTACGCTACTACAAAACAGCCCCAAAGACCGTGCTGAAAATCTAATGATTGTCGATTTGTTACGCAATGATTTAGGTAAAACTTGCGCATTAGGCTCTATCAAAGTCCCTCATTTGTTTGCTATTGAATCGTATGCGACGGTACATCATTTAGTCAGTACCGTAACAGGTGAGTTAGCAGAAAATACTCATGCTGTCGATGTGCTAAAAAGCTGTTTTCCTGGTGGTTCTATCACTGGCGCACCGAAACTTCGAGCGATGGAAGTCATAGAAGAATTAGAAACGCATAGGCGAGGGGTGTATTGTGGTGCTATTGGGTATATCGGTTTTAATGGCGTGATGGATACGAATATTGCAATACGCACCTTGGTTCATTCTAACGGCAGCATACGGTTTTGGGTAGGCGGCGGCATTGTTCATGATTCAATCTTAGATGATGAATATCAAGAATGTTTTGATAAGGCATCAGCGTTATTAAATTTACTCAATCAGCTTACGCCGTAACGTGAAAGTGATTAAACTCGGTGGCAGCTTAGTTAGCTCTGGTCGCTTATTACAGTGTTTAAACCACATAGAACATAACTATGCTGAACCGGTTGTTGTCGTGCCAGGCGGCGGTCAATTGGCTGACGTCGTTCGGCAGCTACAACAAGACCTAGGATTTGATGATACGACGGCTCATGCGATGGCTATTCTTGCCATGCAACAACTCGCATTAATGATACAAGGCTTAAAACCTAACTTTAACTTAGCGTATTCGGTAAACGATATTCGTCTATTTTTGCAACAATCTAAGGTTGTGATTTGGTCGCCGGTATTAGCAGAACTCAATGCTGCGAATATCAGCGCCAGTTGGTCTGTCACATCAGATAGTTTAGCTGCTTGGTTAGCCCAGCAATTACAGGCAGACGAGCTAATCTTAGTGAAGTCTGCGCTGATTAATACTAACGACTCTTTAGAGCAATTGACCGAGCAAGGTATTGTTGACCCGTGTTTCTCCACCTTTTGTCAAGATGCACATTTTTTGATTAAACTTATTAACGCGGAGTTATTTTATGGCCAATTCGTATGCGTTCACTTGGTTAAAACGTTTATTAGGTAAGCACTTAAAAATGGTGTATTACCAGGCCAAGGAATCAATCGGCGAACACAAACGCGCTATCGTCGTTAATCAAGTAGAACTGGCTTGCCAAGGCTTTCAAGAAACACGCGATGAGTTTCAGCATGTGTTAACAGGGTTTAACTCGCTTACATTAGTCAGTGATAAAAGCTTAGAACATAAATATCATTTATTGAACCGCCAGTACCAATACTGCCGAGCTAAATCCGAAGCAGTATCTAATCGCATAAAAGCCATAGAGGAAGTGAGCGAAGCGTTATTCAACGAATGGGAAAAAGAATTAACCGAATACACGAATCGCTCGTTACGCAATGCCAGTAAACAGCAATTAAAAATAGCCAAGCAACACTATAGCCGCTTGATTAAAGCCATGCACAAAGCCGAAGCGAAAATCGCGCCGGTATTAGCGGCATTTAAAGATCAAGTATTGTTTTTAAAACATAATTTAAACGCCAAAACCATTGCCGGCTTACAAAATGAGTTTGTCACGATAGCTATCGACATTTCCCAGTTAATACTCGCAATGGAGCAAATCATTGCCGAAGCCAATGAGTTTGTATCGGTATTAGCCGAGCAGGAATTAACAGCTAAATCATTGCCTGGGCGTTAATTTGACTTGCTTGATAACTCAACTCTATTGGCTGATCGTGCTAGTAATTTGAATACTAACCACATCGCCCACTTTAAATTTTAAGCCTGCTTTTTCACAATCCCAATTAGTAACCGGATTGCTACCCGTGCTTTTCAGTGTTTTTGTTATCGTTTGCGACGTCGTGGTGTTGGTACAGACCAGTTCTGCTGTGTTTCCTAATCGAGGCGCGATGCTACCGCTTAACGTCTCAATCCCATGCAGTTGTATTGCGTCAATTTCTTCCCAACCACTACGCAGCGCAGTATTGATATGAACTTTTACCGCTTTTACCAAATATGAAGTGGGCGACCACGTTGTCTTAAAGTTGTTAATTTGGTCGGGCTTACTGTTATCGACCCCTGACCAAACAGTATGAACGACGTTTTTAGTATCTATCACATCAATGCGCGTAACAAACCCATAACCATCCGTTTCTCTAACCGTCACGCCAGTAGCATAAACAGGACTTTTAAAACTAACGGTGACAAATTCTTTGCCTGCACCCTGAGTGGCGGGCGCCCAGGCTGTGGTAGAGTCGCCGTAGTTTTTAGTATTAGGCACTTTTAAGACTTGTTGCGCCGACCAATTAGTCGAAGAATATTCACTACTAAAATCCAGTAGTGTTGATGCCCACTGATCAAGTGCATAACTAGAAACGGGACATAGCAATATGAAGCTGTTGACAACAGAAGTAAATAATAACTTATTCATTTTAATTACCTTTTTCGTTTGATTTTGGCTGAAAAGTAAACCTTCTAACTCACTTTTTAGGCGTTGCACTTATTGTATGAATTCGCGACATAAATACCTAAGGTCTGAATTAACGAGTGCCCGTTAACGCGTGGGGCGGTTTTATGTTAGCAAACCGCCATCGGTGTTTTCCAGAAGTTGCCGGATTGCCTATCGGCGAGTTCGCCATATATCTATGCGACCTAAGGGTCAGAGCAGGAGCTTATTGATGATTGCTTATGTATTCGGTAACCGCGTGAGCTAACAATCCAGACCTTGTTTCACCGTGCTTCTTTGCATAATCGTCAACTGTTTTTAATAAATGTTCGGGAAGCGTAATGTTGACTCGTTTTGATTTTGAAGACAATTGGCTCATATCTACGTCGACGATTCCCCAAATGCCGCCAACATAATTTTGGTTTGCTTGATGTTCTTCGAATGGAAACAATTTTGGGATAGATTCTCCGTCCAAAAGCATACCTTCAATATGGCATTCGATGGCTTCTTTAGCCATTGCTAAGGCTTCTTCAATGGTGCTACCAGCGGAAAAACAGCCTGGTAGATCAGGGACGGTAACGCTGTAATCCGACTGGGGGTCTTTGTGTAAAACAACTGAATATTTCATTTCCAATCCCAACCTGCTTGGTTATAAATGCTTTTTAATGTGCCAATAGCAATATCCTTGCTTGGATGTGGAACAGTAACTTTCCCTAATTTAACCGGGTGTTTGAATTGATGGTGATCGCCTCTGACATGATGCAGTACCCAGCCATCGTTTTTTAATTTTTTGATGATTTCTCGACTGTTCATGATGTGTATTGTACACATCGAAATCGTAATAACGCACGCGCTTTCTTTGCAACCTCTACTCCAGAAATGGCTTGAGTTTTTCCTGTGTCAAATTCGGTAACACGACGAACGGACTCTTCAGCCCATAAATATTCAAACTCAGGTTCAGAAAGCTCCTCCAAGCTCAAAATAAGGCGTTGGACCAGAGCGGCTCTATCTTGAACAGGGAGGGATAAAATTTCAGATTCAATTTCTGTGAGATTCATAATAAGCAATCTAAATCTAACGATTGGGGGCTAAAAAACTGTTTGCTTAAGCTAAGTTCGGCAAAGCAATTGTGTAATTAAGGATAACCCCATGACTGTGTAGTGGTCAAGTTTTTTCGGACACTAAGATAGGTTGTCGTTTAGTAGTATT
>CAWUNX010000308.1:0-4823 GCA_963923905.1 uncultured Methylocucumis sp. | reverse complement strand
ACCTCGTAATTCCAGTCAAAATCGTTAATAATGGTCGCTTTGCCGCAATGTGCTTGTTTGAATGAAGTTGGATAAAATCAAATTATCGGGTTTCAAATCTTTCGTAGATGCTACAACTATCCCGATTCATAGCAATTTAACGGCAATTGTTGGTCCTAATGGCTGCGGTAAATCGAATATTATCGATGCGGTGCGTTGGGTCATGGGTGAAAGTTCGGCTAAACACTTACGTGGCGGCAACATGACCGATGTGATTTTCAACGGCTCATCGGAGCGCAAACCCGTCAGCACGGCTTCGGTAGAACTGGTATTTAACAATACCGAGCGCAAACTCGGAGGTGAATACGCCCAATACGATAGCATCGCAATAAAACGCCAAGTTAGCCGCGATGGTCAATCCCTATTCATGCTAAACGGCGCACGTTGCCGCCGTAAAGACATTACCGATTTATTTTTAGGCACAGGCTTAGGCTCACGCAGCTATGCCATTATTGAGCAAGGCATGATTTCGCGTATCGTCGAAGCTAAGCCGGAAGAATTAAGAACCTACATCGAAGAAGCTGCCGGGGTTTCCAAATATAAAGAACGGCGTAGCGAAACTGAAACGCGAATGAAACATACGCGGGAAAACTTAGAACGGCTAAATGATTTGCGTGAAGAAGTCGAAAGGCAATTAAAAACCCTAGAAAAACAAGCCGAAAAAGCAGAAAAATATATCGCCTTAAGAAAACAAGAGCGCAACTATAAGCTAGAACTCTTAGCTATGCGCTGGCAGGCTTACGAAGCACAAAGAATAAGCTTAACCGAACAAGCCCAACAAGCCGCAGCCGAACATAATCGAGTATTTTCAGCCTTACGAACATTGGAAACCGATTTACAGCAAAAACGCCTTGACCATAAAAACCATCAGCAACACTTAAATCAAGCACAAGGCGAATTTTACGCAGCTGCATCGGCCTTAAGCACATTAGAGCAAGCGATTAAACACGCCGAAAAAAGCCATGCTGATACAAATCACGAAGTCATGCGTAGCAGCCAACAGCTTCAGCAATTCCAAAACGAACTGGCGATTGAAGTCCAGCAACGAGATGCAATAAAACTTGAGCAATTAAGCACCGAACAACGCCTAGATTTAGCTCAAGAGGAATTAGACGACCAACAAGCACAGGTTGCAGAGACCCAACAAGCACAAACCGAAACCCGCCAACAATGGCAACAACAGCTACATGTCACTGCGCGCCATAGAGAAGCCCTAGAAGTGCAACGCATGTTAATCGCCCAGCTTAATCAACAACGGCAAAGCCTACAACAACGCTTGACCAAACTCGAAGCCGAGCGTGACCTAATGACCCACGAGCAAGACTCTGAGCAGATAGAACGCTTAACCGACCATATTGAGTACTTAAGCGAGCAACGCGATAACACGCATAGCGAATTTTCAGACTTACAACAACAAATCATCGCATTGCGCAAGCAAAGCAAACATCATCACGACGACTTACACCAATTGCGCTCAAGCTTACAACACACGCAAGGTCAAATAACATCGTTGGAGTTATTGCAACAACACGCAATGGGCAAGGATAATGACGCGCTCAATAGCAAATTACATGCGCTAGGCTTAGCCGAGTTACCGCGCCTAGCAGAACAGCTAGACGTTGAACCAGGTTGGGAAACGGCATTAGAAGCGGTATTAAGCCACCGCTTGCAAGCATTATGCATTCCTGAACTCAATCGCGTGAGTACTCAATTAAGCCAGTTTGCCCCGGATGATGGCTTGATGTTTGTTAGCCATAACACCGCTCATCCGACCGCCAGTCAAACAGTTCCAGCGACCGCTTTGCTAGCTAAAATAAAAAGTCCCGTCAAACCAACTAGTTTATTAACCGGCGTTTATTGCGCAGAAAACCACGCAAGCGCCCTGGCCTTAGTCACAGAATTAGCCAACCACGAATCGGTTATTACGCCCGACGCCGTCTGGTTTGGCGTTGATTGGCTACAAATTAGCCGAACGTCAGAAAACAACACAGGTGTTTTACAACGAGAAAAGCAATTACGCACATTAAAACAACAACACACTGACATAGAACAACGCATTCGCGACGCTGAAAATCAACTCGATGCCTGTGAACACGCTTTACTGAATACAGAGAACACACGCGAACAACTACAGCACCAACATAACCAGCTAGCTACTGAAATTTCGCAAAAACACGCCGAACTCAGCGCTCAATCAGCTAAGTTAGAACAACAACAGCGCCGCTGGCAACAAATTAGGCAGGAGCTTGATGACACACAAGTGGAACTTGAACAATTAACAACTGCGCTGATGTCGGCTGAAGCATTAAAACAACAAGCAGATGACTTATTAACCGAAGCCGAACAACGCAAACAAGAAATAGAAGACGCACAACAGCAACAAGCCTTAGAATACCGCCAACTCGAACAAGTATTGGCCGAAACCCGACAACGTGTTTACCAAGCCGAAGCTGCGTTAGAACATTTACACACGAACGAAGCAGCCAGCGAAAAGCAAATCGCCCGCTTACAACAACTACAAGCACAAACCCAAGCACATATTGCGGTATTGCAAGAAAAACTTGCGCAAACGAATGCGCCGTTAACCGACGACAAGCAACGTTTACAACAATTAAAAGACAATAAAAGCCAATTAGAACGACGTCTAATCGAACACAGACACACGCTAGAACGCCTAGAAAATGACATCATAGTCATACAAGAGCAACAGGCGCGTTTACAGCGTGAATCCGACCAACACCGTAATGAATTAGACCGGTTAAAATTTGAGCTACAAGAAAGCGAAGTACGTCGGCAAACCGTATTAGAGCAACTACAAGAACTTGACGCCGAGCCTGGACAAATCCTAAATAATTTGTCTGAACAAGCCAATGAACCACAATGGAAACGCCAACTTGACGAGTTAGCAGGGCAAATTGAGCGCTTAGGCACGATTAACCTCACCGCAGTCGAAGATTACCGGTCGCAAAGCGAACGAATGCGCTTTTTAAACGAGCAACATACCGATTTAATCACGGCTCTCACAACGCTGGAACAAGCCATAAATAAAATAGATAAGGAAAGTCGGTTACGTTTTAAGGAAACATTCGATAAAATAAACAGCGGTTTGCAAAAAAAATTTCCAAAACTCTTCGGTGGCGGTCAAGCCTACTTAGAATTAACCGAGCAAGATTTATTGGAATCCGGCGTCACGATTATTGCTAGACCGCCGGGCAAAAAAAATACCTCCATTCATTTATTGTCCGGAGGCGAAAAAGCATTAACCGCAGTGGCTTTAGTCTTCTCAATCTTTGAACTAAACCCCGCACCGTTTTGCTTATTAGATGAAGTCGATGCGCCGCTAGATGAAGCAAACGTTGGGCGGTTCTCTAAAATGGTCGAAGCGATGTCGACCACAGTACAGTTTTTATTTATTTCTCACAATAAGGTTACAATGGAAATTGCACAACAGTTGGCCGGTGTGACCATGAAAGAACCTGGGGTATCCCGTATGGTCGCAGTCGATATTGAAGAAGCGGTAAGTCTTTCGGAAAGCTAATGGATAAAGAATTATTAAGAGTCGTAATCATTGCGACCGGCTTGTTTGTCATTTTAATTATGCTCGCCTGGCATTATTTCAAAAATAGAAAATCACCTGAGGAGTCCGATTTTCTGTTCGAGCAAAATTTTGTTGATGATATTGATGAATCACTGATTGTTCACAATGAGCACGATGATTTTGATATTGTGCCAATTAAATCAAAATCGACAGCAACGGTTGAACCCGAAAAAGAACATGATGAGTTATTCTTCGAAGATGAAGCCTTTGCTGATTCGTTTCATTATGAGCCTGCAGACATTGAACAAGAAGAACAGGAACACGAAGAACCTACACCCCGTTTTGTCGCGCCTGAAATTATACAATTCAGCATCGTCTCTAAACATGAGCATGGTTTTAATGGCCAGGACTTAATAAGCGCATTCAGAATTGCCCACTTACACTATGGCGCAATGCAAATCTTTGAACGGCTTAATGCCCAAGGCCAGATGGTCTATGGTGTGGCCTGCATGGTAGAACCAGGCACGTTTCCTAACACCGACTTAGACACGTTTTATTGCCCAGGCATTGTATTTTTCATGCAACCGGGGTTATTAGATGAACCACTAAGTGTTTTCGACGATTTATTAGAAGCGATACACATTGTCGCCACCCAGCTCGATGGTGAAATTCTCGATCATGCGCGCAAGCCATTGAGTAACCATACTATAGAACTCATCCGACAAAGCTTGTAGTAGAGCACTTGCTAATGTCCAAACCGTGTCTTAACGAACACTATCAACAACTAATACAGAAGATTAACGAATGGGATTATCAATACTACATTCTTGATAATCCTAGCGTTTCAGATGCTTATTACGACCAAACTTTTCGCGAACTACTCGATTTAGAACAGCAATACCCAGAGCTAGTCATCCCTACTTCGCCCAGCCAACGCGTCGGCGCAACGCCTATAGATGAATTTCGCAAAATTGAGCATCACGTCAAAATGCTGTCGCTGGCAAACGCTTTTTCATTAGAAGAAACCCATAATTTCTTTGATAAAGCCGCCAAGGAGCTTAACATCAACGCTGAAAGCATCAGGCTGTATAGCGAACCGAAGCTAGATGGTTTGGCCGTCAGCATACGCTATGACAATGGCCTATTCTCTTATGCCGCAACACGCGGTGACGGCTCAATCGGCGAAGATGTTAGCCATAATCTGTCTCTTATACACATCTGACGCTGCCGACGATACTCCTTGTGT
>CAWUNX010000307.1:0-4823 GCA_963923905.1 uncultured Methylocucumis sp. | reverse complement strand
GATGGGCGGTGTCGTTGAGCAGCAAATTGAGTATGCCATTCGTTCGTTTACGACCAATGATATTGAGCTTGCTGAGCTTGTCATTAAACAAGATAACCAAGTCGATGCGATGGAAATGGAAATTGATTTGGAATGTACGCAAATTCTCGCACTAAGACAGCCGGCAGCATTTGATTTAAGACTGTTATTGACCGTGTTAAAAATCATTAATGAGTTGGAGATTGTCGGTGATTTAGCCGAGCGTATTGCTAAAATGGCAATACAAGTTTCTGAAAATGACAGCAGAATCGACCAATATTACGAGATTCAACACATGGCGGAACTCGTGCAAGAAATGTTACATGGTGCGTTAGATGGTTTTGCCCGCTTATCGATTGACGAAGTTTCTACCATTATTAATCAAGACGATAGCGTAGATCGTGAGTATGCCAGTATTGTTAGACAGTTAATTACTCACATGATGGAAGACCCGAGAAATATCACCCGAACGCTTAACGCATTATGGTCAGTTAGAGCGCTAGAAAGAATCGGTGATCATGCGTGTTATGTCTGCAAGCATTTAATCTTTATGATTAAAGGCGAGGATGTCAGGCATTTAAGCCCAAAAGAATTAGAACAAAAAATGAAATCGTAAGCCTTAGGCATAATAGCAGAACGATTTTACAGACAACATCCCTGCGAGGGATGTTATCCGCCTCAACGATGCCTCATTCTGACATTTGTTGCTTCAATGCAATTTTTGCTTCATCCCAATAGCCGTCTAATTCAGCAAGGCTACATTCGGTTAAGACTTTACCCGATGCTTGCACTTGTTGCTCTATATAATTGAAACGCTTGCTGAATTTTTTATTGCTTTGTTTTAATGCCCATTCAGCATTGACGTTTAAATGTCTCGCTAAATTAACGACGACTAGCAATAAATCGCCAATTTCCTCTTCAATATGGGTTTGATCGCCTAGTGCTATGGCTTCGCGCACTTCCGCGATTTCTTCTTGAACTTTAGCAAACACAGGCTCTATCGTGGGCCAATCAAAGCCGTGTCTAGCGACACGCGTTAAGATTTTTTCGCATTGCATTAACGCAGGTAGACTGCCCGGGATGTCATCTAAGATACTGGTTACGGTCGTTTCGGGTATTTTTGCTTGGCGCTCATTGGCTTTGGCTTGTTCCCAAGCTTGTTGGCATTGTTCGTCATTATCAAACGTGACACCCGCGAAGACATGAGGGTGGCGGCGAATCAACTTCTCACTAATTTCGCCAGCCACATCATCAAAATTAAACAACTGTTGCTCTTCAGCTAGTCGTGCATGAAACACCACTTGCAGTAATAAATCACCTAATTCTGAGCGCAAATCATCGATATTATCGCGTTCTATCGCGTCAATCACTTCATAGGCTTCTTCGATTAAATAAGGGATTAAGCTAGCAAAATCTTGTTTTAAATCCCAAGCGCAACCGGTTTCAGGGTGCCTGAGTTTCGCCATAATATCGAGTAATTGCAATGTGTTCGGCAGCATGGCAAAACCTCAAAAATACTGACCGAAGTTTTCGTGATAGCGTTGTTTAAAGCCAGTAAGGTCAAAGCGATGGTTTTGCGTGCCATGATGCTCGATTTTAATTGCACCCATTAAAGAAGCGATACGGCCTGTGGTTTCCCAATCGTATTCATTCATCAATCCATATAACAAGCCCGCTCTATATGCATCGCCGCACCCCGTTGGGTCGTTAACCGCTTTAGGTAATGCAGCCGGAATGTCGATACAACGACCTTCGGTATAAATCTTTGAGCCTTTAGCACCTAAGGTTACGATTAACGCTTGCACACGTTCGGCTAATTGCTCAAGCGTTAAGCCGGTACGCTCTTGCATTAACTCGGATTCATAATCGTTTAAGGTTAGCCAGGTCGCTTGGTCAACAAAGGTTAATAATTCAGCCCCGCTAAACATCGGCATCCCTTGGCCTGGGTCAAAAATAAACGGTATGCCGCATTCAACGAATTGTGCTGCATGTAATTGCATACCTTCTTTGCCATCTGGCGAGACGATACCTATGCTAAATTCGTCAGAATCAGTAGGAATTTCGTTTAAATGTGACAACGACATAGCGCCCGGATGAAAGGCTGTAATTTGATTGCCTTCTTCGTCAGTTGTGATATAGGCTTGCCCGGTGTAGTGGTCATCTAGGGCGTGGATATATTCGGTAGTTAAACCTTGCTGGCTTAACCATTGGCTGTAAGGCTCAAAATCATGCCCGACGGTTGCCATAATCAACGGCTTTTCACCGAGTAAATTTAAGTTATAGGCGATGTTACCGGCGCAACCACCATATTCTCTGCGCATCACGGGCACTAAAAACGATACGTTTAGAATATGTACTTTCTCTGGCAAGATATGGTGTTTAAATTTATCGTGAAACACCATAATCGTGTCGTACGCCATAGAACCGCAAATCAAAGCACTCATAAAACTCCTAAATAATTAAAGTAAAATCAACATCCAAGTAATCGCTGCCCACGCTAACGACATCATCACCGCAGCCGAGCCTATATCTTTGGCACGACCTGATAACTCGTGATGCTCAAAACCGACTCTATCAACGACGGCTTCAACGGCAGAATTGAGCAGTTCCACCAGTAACACTAACACAAGACTGCCAATTAACAGGATTTTTTCAATCGCGTTATCGCCTAGCCATAGCGCCAACGGCGTGCCAACCAGTAATATAATAACCTCTTGTCTAAATGCTTCCTCATGTTCCCATGTTGCTCGAAGTCCTGCGGCAGAGAAATTACACGCATTAATGAGGCGTTTAAAGCCTTTTGCATTTTGATTAGCCATGTTTAATGAGAGTAGGTAGGTGAGGGCTGTGTTATTCAATCATAGTCTGGTAGTCGGCAGCGGTCATTAAAGCCGCTAATTCTGAGCTATCATCGGCTTTTAGGCAAAATATCCAGTTTTGGTAAGGTGCTTCGTTGACTAATTCAGGTGCATCAATAAGTCTATCGTTAATGGCGCAAATAACACCGGTAACAGGGCTAAATAAAT
Organism: uncultured Methylocucumis sp.; assembly: GCA_963923905.1. GTDB lineage: Bacteria > Pseudomonadota > Gammaproteobacteria > Methylococcales > Methylomonadaceae > Methylovulum. Next base: position 1,779 of record CAWUNX010000307.1, on the reverse strand, counting down.
CCGATGCGGTTTTTACCGATTCAACGACAGCGCATTGCTCGCCTGCGTTAAAACGCATCCCTAACGTTGGCAATTGGATAAACATAATATCGCCCAGTGATTGTTGGGCAAAATCAGTAATCCCTACGCGTACAAGATTATCATCTTCTGCTTGTATCCATTCGTGTGAACTAGCATATTTTAACTGGGAGGGTATTTCACTCATAGTTTGTTTCTCGCTGAAGTTAAATTGAGTCATTGAATTAGCCCATAGCGGATGGTTGCCAGCAATAACGCATTGATATTGAATGGTATTAACTGTTTGCGTTACTGCAGCTTCATTGAATAACTGGGGTATTCGCTATAGAATGATAAATATAGTAACAAACATTTTTATGCCATGCCTGAGATACTGATTTATACCACCCGAATTTGCCCATACTGTATCATGGCAAAGCGACTACTGGATGACAAAGGCGCCGCCTACACAGAAATAAATGTCGATAACAATGCGCAATTACGCCAGGAAATGATGATGAAAACGCAGCGCCGCACCGTGCCGCAGATTTTCATCGGCGATACCCATGTTGGTGGTTTTGATGAGTTGTACGCATTAGAGCGACAAAAACAACTTGATGCGTTGTTAACAGATTAATGACTACGGTTATGTCAGAAAATTTGCCTAAGGTAGAGTCACCTTGTGTGCGTAATTGTTGTTTAAATGACGCCGATGTCTGTTTAGGCTGTTTTAGATCGTTATCTGAAATTCGGCATTGGACGCAAGTCGATGACGCGACCCGTAAGCAGTTTTTACAAAATGCGGCGTTGCGTCGAGAGCAGCAACGTAACAGTATTAGTCATCTTTCCTAATCATGAAAGTAGGCGGTGCCGATATTTTTTATTTGCTAATGGTAAAAATTGATTAGTAAGTCGGGTATTTTCATCGCAGGAAATCCCCCCTGATTGACACTGTTTCAACATCAAGGTATTGACCCAAAGCAAATAAAACCAGCGGATGATGAATTGGATAAGAAATCTTTAAGCGAACGCGACATTTGCACCAAATTTATTGCGCCTGCACTCTTGCAACAAGGGTGGGAACAGCATCAGTTCAGAGAGGAAGTAAAATTAACCGATGGACGTGTCATGGTGCGTGGCAATCTCGCTGCCCGCATTAAAAACCCCAATGTGAAGGGTGGTCCCAAGCGCGCTGACTTTGTACTTTACGCCCGCCCAAACGTTCCGATTGCTGTGATTGAAGCCAAGCAAGCAAAATTCTCAGTGGGCCACGGTATGCAGCAAGCTTTAGCCTATGCGGAAATGTTGGATGCTCCTTTTGCCATCAGCAGCAATGGGTGTGGTTTCTTGTTTCATGATCGCACGGGTCTCTCGCAACCTATCGAGCGAGAACTGCAACTGAATGAATTCCCCTTATTGGCGGATTTATGGCCGATCTATCAACAGTGGAAAGGGTTGACAGAGACAAACGCAATCAAGCTTATCGAGCAGCCCATGCATTCCGACGGTAGCGGACGCAAACCTCGTTATTACCAGCAAGTCGCCATTAATCGTGCCGTTGAAGTCATTGCTAAAGGCCAACAACGGGTTTTGCTGGTTATGGCAACCGGCACCGGCAAAACTTACACTGCATTTCAGATTATCTGGCGGCTTTGGAAAGTAAAAGCAAAGCGGCGCATTCTGTTTCTTGCCGACCGAAATATCTTGGTCGATCAAACCATGCAACAAGACTGTAGTGGTCAAGTTTTTTCGGACACTAAGATAGGTTGTCGTTTAGTAGTA
>CAWUNX010000306.1:0-4827 GCA_963923905.1 uncultured Methylocucumis sp. | reverse complement strand
AAAGTTGTTTGACATTTTTAATTCACCACGAAGTTCACGAAGAACCACGAAGTTTCCCATTGTCCTTCGTGAGCTTCGTGTTCTTTGTGGTGAATTAAGAGAGGTAAGTGTTTTTCATTTGGTTAAAAAACTTTTGCTCACTTACTTAGTTAGAACAAGGCCAGTGCTTCTAAACATTGCTCAGTGTGGCTATGGCCGGAACTCACCGCTATCCGTCGATTTGGCAATATCAAACCATAACTAAGCCCCGCTTGTTCAGCGTCGATAAGCCAGCGGCATAATTGACTTAAACGCTGTTCGACATCTCCACCAGTCGTGGCTTGATAGGCCAACCATAATTCTTTTGCATTACCGCCCGCGTATTGTTTACTAAAAACGCCTAAGCCTTTTGCATAGCTTTGCCAATGAATATGTTTAACGGAATCACCGGGTTGGTAGCTAGCTAAGCCATAAAAATCATCCGCACCTAATTGACTGTAACCTTGCTCAGCCGTTAAACCGGCGGATTCTGGAAAAGGTGTTGATTGCGTTGCGGGTTTAGGATAGACCAACACGTTTAAATCAAACCGCAATGGCGACCACGCACGGAATAAACCTAAAGGATAAGTCGTTGCAACAGTGATTTTATCGGCATAACACCAGCCACGTCGTGTCGTTTTAGCCGCGAGCGCCACCGATGCGTTAGAAAAAGGTGCTAATTCGACAGCTTGTTTGTCTGCCATACTGACCTGAAAAAACCTGGGCGTTGCGGTAGGATTTTCCAACCCCAACACAAAGCTAGCGGTTTCACCGGCAAAAACCGGCAAGGCAGGCCCAGGTTTAACAATTATTCCAGCTAGCGTTTTAAAGCTGTGCAAAATAGTAATAAAAAATACACTGGCTAATAAAAAGGCTAAAAAATAAGCCAAGTTATTGTTATAGACAAACGCTATTAACAACTGAACCACTAAAATAATGACAAAACCCAAACCGCGTGTCGTCGGTAAGATATAAATACGTTGGTGGCTTAAGCGTATAGGCGCAAGCCCGGCTTGCTCACCCGTGAAGAAGCGATGGTTTTTAATTTTATGTTTAAGCTGGCTAAACATTAGTTGCCGTAAGGTGCGCTGTACGCACCTTGTTCATTGATTTTTAATGATATTATAAAGGTGTGCACAGCGCAGCCTACTAAAAACCGAAAACTTGACCATTTAAAGTATATAGCCACGTTAAGAACCTACCGATTAATGAATAGGCACTTTAAGCAATGGCGCAAGCACCACTTCGTTATTCGCATGACCGACGCGCAAACGATGACCGACAACAGCGGCAAGTACCGCTTGCATGTCTTCAGGCAGCACTGCATCGCGGTTATCCATAAAAGCCCAGGCTTTAGCTGCGCGCAATAACGCCAACCCGCCTCTGGGCGAAAGTCCGTACTGAAATTCAGGCGATTCGCGTGTGCATCGAATCAATGCTTGGCAATAATCCAGCAATGCTGATGATGCATGTACCTCAGCAATTGCCGCTTGAATACGTGTCAGTTGTTCTGGCGGCAAAACGACGGGTAACTGTTCAATAAGCTTAGCGCGATTTTCCCCGGACAATAATTCACGTTCAGCCTTAGCATCGGGATAACCAAGTTCTATGCGCATTAGGAATCTGTCTAACTGTGATTCGGGTAATGGAAACGTGCCAATTTGATGCGCGGGATTTTGTGTCGCAATAACGAAGAACGGCTTAGGTAGCTCATAAGTATGCCCATCGACCGTCACCTGAAATTCTTCCATCGCTTCTAATAACGCGCTTTGCGCCTTAGGTGTCGCGCGATTAATTTCATCGCCTAACACAATTTGATTAAACACCGGGCCTGGATGAAATTTAAAGACGGCATTTTTCGCATCAAACACCGACGCGCCAAGAATATCCGCCGGTAAAATATCGCTAGTGAACTGTATACGCTGATAATGTAAGCCTAACAATTTAGCGAGTGTATGCGCTAACGTGGTTTTGCCTACGCCTGGAATATCTTCAATTAATAAATGCCCTTTAGCTAATAAACAACATAAGGCTAAGCGTATTTTATGGTCTTTGCCTAAGATGATTTGATTGGCGTGCCTGAGTAATTGCTGAATTGCATTTTGCATGAGGAGTGATTACGATGACTAAAAAAGAATCCAAACACTTGGTAGGTCGGGTTTATTCAAAGGGCATAAAAGGCGATAGCTGTAACCCGACACCAGGCTAAAGTATAGAGTAACAAGCCATGTTCGACATCATAGAACCTATGAACTCGTCCCCATTTTTGTCCACTCGTCGTTCAAGCACAGTACCGCTAGGGGATGGCTATGCAAGATTTTGAATCGGTCAAGAAAGTAATCAGTGAAATGTTGCTTGAACTCAACGATAACTTAGCCGGTATTGATGAGAGTTTAAACGCTGGATCTGCCGAGCAACCACCCCTCATCAACGCACCAGCGAAAGAAATCCAACAGCACCTAAGCGATTTGCAAGGCTAAATGCAGCATGGTTAAAAATCGACGGACGCCTCGAAATAAAAGCTTCTTCCCGTTAACAATAGATTTTCCGGATACCGTGTCGCGGCTGGTTCTAACCCTCTGACATTAAACGCATTGCGCAAAGAGGCAGAAAGATTGAGATGGTTAAATAGCTTTTTACCGCGTAACGTTAAATCAACTGTTGTGTAATCAGGCAATGGTCTTAGGTCATTTACTGCCCGATTTCTACCACCTACCCAGTTAAGCTGAGGTTGTATTTGCCACTGCGGTAAAAAACGCCACGTCGATGCAACAAAAACATGATGTTCAGGAACACCGTTTATTGACATATCGGTATCTGAATTCACTGCATCTTGCCAAGCGTAGTTACCGCGCAAAGACCAACTATTATTAAGCTGCCAATCCCATTCAAATTCAGTGCCATGACCGCTTTGGCTGCCACTGTTTTGAAAAGTGCTAGTAATGCCGTTACTATCAGCTACTGCGCTGATTAAATTATTGATTTCGTAATAATAAACATTAAGCGCGGTGCGTAATGACGGCATAGGACGATAATCCATCGCCCATTCGACGGTATTAATCGTTTCAGGACTTAGATTTTTATTACCCAGTAAAGAAGGATTATTTTGATTAAACTGCTCAGAAAAACTAGGCGCTCTAAATGCACGACCATAAAGCAGTTTACTGGTTAACGAGGACGAAATATCCCACACTAACGCCACTCTAGGATTGACCGTGCCGCCAAAATCCGAATAATCATCGTAACGTACCCCAGCAGTTAACTGCCAACCGTCAGCAATATTCCATTCATCTTGTGCTACTAATGACCATATTGTTCTATTAGTGTACGGTAAATAAACATATTGTGTCCGCGTAACATCCGTTAAGCCGCTATCGACAACGCCTTCAGAACCGTCTATCACGCCAGTACCATAATTTTTACGCTCGCTAGTCGTAATTTCTTCATAACGGAAACCCGAGCTAAACTTAAGCAAATGCTGGTCTAACGCCTTATACAGCAAACCTAATTCTATTGATGGTACGCGTTCAACCCGACCTACATTGGCTTTAACTCCGTCAGGAAAACTGACTAAAGGATTGGTGCTTAATGGCGATTTGATATTGCCGTCCGTACCTATGCGCAATTGCGTATTATTTGGAAATAAATTTAAACCGGCTAAAAAATCGGTGTGCAAATAACTCGCATGAGCCGTCAACTCAATATCTTCAAACCAATCTTCAGTGGAAAAACGGACATCGCCTAAAAACTGTTCAGCATCTGCGCTACCCGCAGGGTCTAGCGCACCAGCCGTACCTGCTCGTGAACCTAGCTCTGCGTCAATCGCCCAAAGATGAAGATCCCAATGCTTGCGCTTCAGGTCTAAATGTCCATTTAAAGTTTCATAACGCGTATTTAAAGCCCCGGGGGCTAACGACGCCTGTGTACCCAAAATTTTATCAAACCCTGTTTGAGCATCCGCATGTAAGATTCGTCCATCATCGCCATCTGTAGCCTGATGCTGCAAGCTAGCAGATATATCCCAGCCCGCCCACTGTAAGCTTTGTTGTCCCCACTCGCTATGCGTACCCCAGTGACCGCCGCGCGCACCGACTTTACTACCATTAATATCGCTAGCCGTTTTAGTAATTATGTTAATCACACCGGCAAAGGCATCGGCACCATATAAAGCAGAGCCTGGACCGCGTATCACTTCGATTCTAGCAATAGCTTCCAAAGGTAATTCAACCCCTGTGGTCAATGTGCCTCTAAATGGCGTCGTTATCCGTGTACCATTGAGTAACATTAATATTTGTGAGTTAGCGGTATTGCGAATGCCTCGGAAACTGTAGTTATAATCATTAGAAGACTCTTGCAAGCTAGCATGGACACCAGGCACGGTTTCCAGCACTTCATGCAATTCGGTTGCGCCCATGGCTTTAATTTGCTCAGCGGTAATCACGCTAGTCACGGCAGCCGATTGAAACACCGGTTTTGGCGTACCCGTAGCAATCGTTACCGGCATAGCGGCTAATTCAGCCGGAGAAAGTGAAAAATAATCATCAATCTCAGCCCGCGCCACGACGATACTGGCTACGCTACAGCAACACATCAGCGCGGTACTAAGGATAGATTTAGAATACTTTGTTTTCATGTTCATGCTGCCGCAAAAGGCTTGCTAATTTTTAACTCTTCTAATGGCACAGGTTTGCCAATACCATACCCTTGTGCATAATCGACTCCTAATTCGGACAATAAATCAAAGATGGGTTTATTTTCGACCAATACAGTTCGGCGCAACTATTGCTGAACAAAAAAGGGGTATACTGT
>CAWUNX010000305.1:0-4849 GCA_963923905.1 uncultured Methylocucumis sp. | reverse complement strand
ATTTGATTATGTATTATCGCTCATTTCTTGGTATTGGCGTTGATGGAAATAGCCCAAGCAACTGCAACAATCATTGATAACGACGCAGTATCGGGCACGCCGTTAGCGGTTATTAGCGATGTTGTGTTAGACGAAACTGCGCGCACGGCGCAATTTGTTGTGACCTTAGACAAACCGTCAACCAGTGTAGTCTCTATGAGCTATGCGACAGAAGACGGCAGTGCTAAAGCAGGTGCGGATTATGTAGCTCAAAGCGGTACGATTCATTTTTCGCCAGGTGAAACCGCGAAAACCGTAACTATATTTTTAAGCAACGATACGGTGGCTGAAAACGATGAAAGCTTTAATCTGGTATTAAGCGAGTTATCAGGCGTGGCGATGCTGGATAATACGGGTACGGCGATTATTGCCGCAAACGATGGTCCGGTGCTAGCAAAGTCAACTATTAACGTGGAGTCGATTATCGTTGACGAAGGCGAGACTTATGCCAACTTTGTCGTGCGCTTAGACCAACCGAATAGCGCGACGATAACAGTTAATTATTCCACAGCCAATGGCACAGCCTCCTTTAACAGCGATGCACTAGCCGAGAATAACCAACTCGTGTTTTTGCCTGGCGAAACCGTCAAAACCATTGCGATAAAACTGATTGATGACACTTCAGTAGAAGCGATTGAAAGTTTTAATTTGCAATTGTTTAACCCAAGCAGCAATGCAATTATTGCCAAGTCAGCGACGGCGATTGCAACTATCATTGATAACGATGCTGTGAGCGGCACGCCGGTTTTATCATTTAGTGACACTGTCGTCGATGAAACTACAGGTTTGATATATGTAACCGCTAGCTTAGATAAACCGAGCACGTCTACAGTCAGTGCTAACTTTATTTTGCAAAACGCAACGGCAGATAGTGGCGACTACGTTAATTATCCAGCGGTGCTTGCCTTCGCGCCGGGTGAAATGGTTAAACGCGTGCCGATAGGCATTAGTAACGACGTACTAACCGAAGCAACTGAGCTTTTTAATATTGCCGTGACTAAGGTAACAGGGGCGACGTTGAATGCTAATGGTCTTGCACCTGTTGCGATTTATGACAACGATAAACCCCCTGTTGCTAGTTCAACGATAAGTATGAGTAACGTGACAGTGGCCGAAGACCAAGGCTATGCTGAGCTGTTAGTCACGTTAGATGCGCCGAATAGCGATATTGTCACCGTTAATTATCAAACCAGTAATGGCACTGCTGTTTTTAATAATGACGGAATTGGTTCTAGCGGTAAATTAAGCTTTGCGCCAGGTGAAACGGTAAAAACCATTCGTATTATTCTAACCGACGACACTTTAGCAGAAGCGGCGGAAACGTTTACCGTGTCATTATTTTCAGCGAGTGCTAATGCGACGCTTGCAACGCCTTCGGCGACCGTGACGATTATCGACGATGATAGCGTGGCACCGGCTTCGGCAGTGATGTTAAATGGTACTGAGCAAGCCGATGTATTAACCGGTACGCGTTTTCAAGACAGTATCAGCGGTTTAGCAGGCGATGACGTGCTAAATGGCGGGGTAGGTGCCGATACGCTACTAGGCGGTTTAGGTAATGACAATTATATCATTGATGCGGTAGGCGATGTGGTGACTGAAAATGCCAATGAAGGCGCTGATACGGTGCTGAGTTCACTTAGTTATAGCTTAGGTAATCAGCTAGAGAATCTAGTTTTAATCGGCGTTGCGGCAATTAATGCCACCGGTAATAGCCTGGATAATAAATTAACCGGTAATGACCAAGCCAATGCCTTTGATGGCAAAACTGGCGCGGACACCATGCTAGGTGGTTTAGGTAATGACAGTTATGTTGTTAACAGCGCTAACGATGTGGTGGTCGAAACCTCGACGCTTAGCGATGAAATCGATGTGGTTAATAGCAGTATTAGTTATTCGTTAGGCGATAACGTCGAGCAATTAGTACTAACGGGGACTGATGCGATTAATGGCACAGGCAATGCTTTAAACAATAAGCTCACCGGTAATAATGCGGCTAACCAATTAAACGGCGGTTTAGGCGCGGATACGATGGTTGGTGGTTTAGGCAACGATATTTATATCGTCGATGATGTTGGCGATGTGACGACAGAAACTTCTACGCTAAGCAATGAGATTGAGCTAGTCAACAGCTCGATTACTCATACGTTAGCGGCGAATATCGAACAACTGACATTAACCGGCACTAAAGCGATTGACGGTGTGGGCAATACTTTGGCCAATCTAATCACTGGCAATAACGCGGCTAACCATTTAGACGGTCAAGCCGGTGCTGATACCCTGTTAGGTGGCTTAGGCAATGATAGTTATAGCGTCGATAATGCCGGTGATGTAGTGACGGAAACCTCAGCGCTAGCCAATGAAATTGATGAGGTTTTCAGCTCAGTATCGTTTTCGTTAAGCGCTAATGTCGAGCACTTAACATTGACGGGTAATAAAGCGATTGATGGGACAGGAAATGAACTAAAGAATCGCATCACGGGTAATGATGCTGCCAATGTATTAGACGGTAGCGGTGGTGCAGATACGTTAATCGGCGGCTTAGGTAATGACCGTTATAAAGTTGATTCAACCAATGACAGCGTGATTGAAAATTCCACGCTAGCCAATGAAATCGATACGGTCGAAAGTATCGTTAGCTTTACGTTGGTCAAAAATGTAGAGCATTTAACGTTACTCGGCGCTAATGCGATTAACGGGTTTGGTAATGGACTCGCCAACAAAATCACCGGTAATGCTGCGGCGAATCTTCTTAATGGCGGTCAAGGGGCTGATACCTTAACCGGTGGTTTAGGCAATGACAGCTATGTCATAGACGACAGCGGCGATAGTGTGGTTGAAACCAGTTCGTTAGTCAGCGAAATCGATGATGTAACGAGTTCGGTCAGTTTTACCTTAGGCAATAACCTAGAAAATCTAGTGCTTAGCGGCAATGCGGCGCTTAATGGTCAAGGCAACAAAGCCGCTAACCAAATAACCGGAAATAGCGCAGCTAACGTGTTAAACGGCATGGAAGGCGCCGATACCTTAACCGGTGGTTTGGGTAATGATACTTATGTTATTGACCAACTCGGCGATGTGATTATTGAGACCTCAGCGTTAAAAACCGAAATAGATACGGTTAATAGCTTTATCGACGTTACCTTAGGCGCTAATTTAGAAAACCTAGCCTTACAAGGTACTAACGACTTATCCGGTGTTGGCAATGCCTTAGCCAATCAGCTCACCGGCAATACCGGCGCGAATCTATTAGACGGTAAAGCAGGCAATGACACCTTACAAGGCGGTTTAGGCAACGATACCTATGGAGTTGATAGCAAAGGCGATAAAGTCATTGAAGCCGCGAATGCCGGTAATGATACGATTCTAGCGAGCCTTAGTTTTACCTTGCCAACCCAAATAGAAGCCTTAACCTTAACCGGTAATAAAGCTATTAATGCCACCGGTAATGAGTCGAATAATGTATTAACCGGTAATAAAGCGGCTAATAAATTATCGGGTGGCTTAGGTGCAGATACGATGATTGGCGGCTTAGGCAAAGATATTTATACCGTTGATAACAGTGGCGATGTTGTTGTTGAAACATCGACCTTAGCCAGCGAACTCGATCAAGTCAATAGCTCGGTGACTTATAGCCTAACAGCCAATGTCGAAAAACTGACATTAACCGGCACGAATGCAATTAATGGCTCAGGTAATGCACTAGCTAACACGTTGATAGGCAATGCCAGCGTGAATACGTTAAATGGCGGTTCGGGTAATGATACATTAACTGGCGGTAATGCCAGTGATGTGTTCATCGGAGGTACTGGCAAAGACAGTATTAACTTAAGCGAAACCGTTGCTGCCACTGATACGGTTAAACTCGCGGCAGGTGATAGCTTAAACACAGGGTTTGATGTAGTCACAGGCTTTGCACTCGGGGTTAATACCACCGCAATAACCGGCGTCGACCAATTGGATTTAGCGTCGAAAACCATAGCTGCAAATGCTGCTTCGGTGAATGGCATCGATAAAGGCATAATCAAAAGCCATCATATTGAGAACGGCGTGATTAGTTTTGATGATAATGATGCGTTCACTGCTGCGCTTAGTTTAACCGCCAGCGATTTAACCGATATGCTGGCGTATTTAAGTGCTAACATCACGAAAATAGGCGAAACTGTTGTTGCTAATATTGACGGAAATGCTTATGTCTTCCAAGACGGCGGCGCTAAAGATACCTTGGTTCAGTTAACTGGCGTTACCGCAGATAGCTTAAGCAATACGGGCTTAGCGGTTGATGGGGTGTGGGTGGTGTAACATTCGCCTTACGATTTTTTCTAACTGAGTTAAATTCAAGCCGATGACAGCGATTGCTGTCATCGTAGCGTTAATACGGGAAACAGATTTTGGCGATTTGCGGAAACCGATGGATGACGATGAGTTTGCCGATTTTTGCCAGCGGCACAGAGACCTGCGGATTGAAATGGATAAATCTGAATAAATCACCATAATATCAACCGCTTATAGCGAAATCGGTGCAATCAATCATTTGTATTAAGTAACTTGCTTCATTAAAACGGGCAACGTAATGCAGATGGCAGTTGTCAATTTGTGATTCTGAAAATCCTACTTCAGTGCCAAGCCGAGATTGAGATCAGAGAGTTTCCAATCATCTTCGACGTACCAGTGCTTTTGTCCTTCCTCAATTTGGTTTTTTTTGATTACCTTCAATTTTTCTTAAACAGCACTTTTTAAATTTCTTGCCACTACCACCAATACCGTTCGGCATGATTACTGAGTGGCATTAATAATTTCAACCACACGA
>CAWUNX010000304.1:0-4922 GCA_963923905.1 uncultured Methylocucumis sp. | reverse complement strand
AATTTATTTTAAATTTTTGAGGGCAGTTGTTGATTTTTTTTGTGATATATATCCCATTTTATGATGGGATATATTCAGGATAAGCCTCGGATGTTTTGGTGTTGTAGATCCATTAATGTATGCATCTGGTAATAACAAAAAATCCGTCTAATTTTAACTTCGCAGCAACCTGCATAAGGAGAACTTCATGGCCAACGACATTGGTAAAATAGTTTTATACTTACAAAAAACAACGAATCAAGGCGAAACTTCGAGTTATATTGACATCAATGTTGTAAGCACAACCAATCCTTATCTGAGCTTAGGCACACTCGATGCTTGGTGTATTGATACATCAATTGGTATTGACGCTTATTTAGTAAACTATCCGGGAACCTTGTACTCGACAAGTGAATACAAAACATGGGATAGCAGTTTGTTTCCGACTATTGGAAATAAAGATAATCTTGATTTGGTTAATTGGTTAATTGATCAGAATTTTTCTACAGTTGGAAATGCCAACGGCTACACGTATGCGGATGTACAAGCTGCAATATGGACGCTGTTAGGTCAATCCGCATGGGATCCTCACGTGACTTATAACCAAGGCAGAATTACCCAATTAGTAAATTTGGCTTCCGCCCATGATGGTTTTAAACCGGATATAACCGATGCAAGCACGTTAAACGACGATTTAGCGTTAGCTGTCGATTTGACAACGGCAGATGGAAAGAAACACCAACAGCCTTTAATTATTAAAATTAAATCAGCCGCTTTAGGCGATTACGTTTGAGAAGACACTGATGCAGACGGCATACAAGATGATACAGAACACGGGATTAAAGACGTTACCGTTAAATTAGTCAGAGATATTAATAACGATAACGACTTTGACGATGCTAACGAAGTCTTACAAACCACGACAACCGGGCCAAATGGTGAATATAAATTCGTTGGTTTAACCCCTGGCTCAGAATACCAAGTCGTATTTTCTACTCCGAATGGTTTTGATAACGCCAGCCCACGCCATGCAGGCAGTGATACCGCTAAAGACAGTGATGGTGCGGTTTCCGATAAAATTGTGCTAGGTGCAGGCGAATGGAACAAAACGATTGATGCGGGCTTTTATAAATTAGCTAGCTTAGGTGACCGTTTATGGGAAGACAAAAACGCTAACGGTTTACAAGACGATGACACAGCGAGTGCGACCTCGGGTTTAGAAAACTACACAGTGACGCTAATAGGTGGTGGCGCTGATAAAGTGATTAACGGTATCGGCGATACCAGTGCAACCACAGTAACGGGTGCAGATGGCTTCTACGAATTTACGGGTTTAACGCCAGGCGTTGAGTACCAAGTGCAATTCAATGATTTACCGGCGGGTTATCAATTCACTAGCCAAGACGCAGGTGATGACACGTTAGATTCCGATGCCAATGCTAGCGATGGCAAAACGCAAATCGTCACGTTAACCTCAGGCGAGCATAACCCAACCTTAGATGCGGGTGTGTATCAAACTGCCAGCTTAGGCGACCGTTTATGGGAAGACAAAAACGCTAACGGTTTACAAGACGATGACACAGCGAGTGCGACCTCGGGTTTAGAAAACTACACAGTGACGTTAATCGGCGGTGGTGACGATAAAGTTATAGGCACTGCCGATGATACCAGCACACCCACATTGACGGGTGTGGATGGCTTCTACGAATTTACTGGTTTAACGCCCGGCGTTGAATACCAAGTGGAATTTGATTTACCGGCGGGTTATCAATTCACTAGCCAAGACGCGGGCGATGACACGTTAGATTCGGATGTTGATGTTGGTACAGGCAAAACGCAGATCGTCACGTTAAGTTCAGGTGAACATAATCCAACTTTAGATGCCGGTGTTTATCAAACTGCCAGCTTAGGCGACCGTTTATGGGAAGACAAAAACGCTAACGGATTACAAGACGATGGTGCTACGGGCTTAGAAGGCCGTACTGTGACATTAATTGGTGGTGGCGCTGATAAAGTGATTAACGGTATCGGCGATACCAGTGCAACCACAGTAACGGGTGCCGATGGCTTCTACGAATTTACCGGTTTAACGCCCGGTGTTGAATACCAAGTACAGTTCACCGATATTCCAAGTGATTACCAATTCACTAGCCAAGATGCGGGTGATGATAGTTTAGATTCTGATGCCAACGTTAGCGATGGCAAAACGCAAATTGTCACGTTAAGCTCAGGCGAACATAATCCAACCTTAGATGCGGGTGTGTATCAAACTGCCGAATTAGGTGACAAAATCTGGTATGACAAAGATACCGATGGCGTACAAGACGCTAACGAAACAGGTATTTCGGGCTTAACTGTTAATTTAATGGGTGCGGGTACAAATAATATCTTTGGCGATAGCGATGATGTAATTTTAGCGACCGACACCACTGATGGTAATGGTAATTACTTATTTACTGGTTTAGAACCTGGCGATTACCAAGTACAGTTTTCAAAGCCTACCGGTTATGTATACACACAAGCAAATCAAGGCGGCGATGATGCGAAAGACTCCGACGCAGTGGTTGCAACAGGTCGTAGCGGTACCGTTAACTTAGAAAGTGGCGAAAGCGACTTAACCGTTGATGCGGGTGCTTATAAAGTCGGTATCGATGTCGAAAAATATGTGTCAGGCACGGTATGTACGACCGTTAATAGCTGCGGAGGCGAAGGCGAGTCGTCCACCTATTGGAAAAATAACTATTGTTACAGTTCGAGCGGATCATACTGGTCAGGAACCGGTTGCAAACTTTCTGATAATTTTAATAGCGTATTTGGCACGAATTGTTCGGGCGGCAATAAATCTTTATACCAAGTGTTATGCACAACAGGTGGTGGTCAAGATGCATTATTGCGTGAATGCGTGGCAGCGTATTTAAATGCTTGCCATAGCAAAGTAAGCTACGCCTACACTAAAGAGCAAGTCTGTGCTCAAACTAAATACGCATTGAGCTGTGGTAACTACACGGATACTTATAACAGCTTCTGTAAAGAAAACAGCACAGGCTGTGATTGGGGTAGCTCTAAAGAAACCTATAACTGCACGGTTGATACTACGTTATATGATGCTGATGCACCTCCAGGATTACAAGTTAAAGTCGGTAGCACTGTGACCTTTACTTATATCGTCAAAAACACTGGCGATAGCGCATTAAAAGATGTGAAATTGGTTGACGATAGAATTGCGACTGTCACTTATGTTAGCGGCGATACCAATAATAACGGTTGGTTAGATATAGGCGAGAGCTGGAAATATACTGCTAAAGAAACCGCTTCTTCGGGCACGATTAAAAATACCGGTACAGTTACCGGTACAGATGCGGTCGGTGGTACCGAGAAAGTGACGGATAAAGACGATGCCTATTACACCGGCTTTACGACTACGACTAAAGGCGCGATTGGCGATAAGGTCTGGTTAGATAAAGATAATGACGGTATTCAAGAAAGCGGTGAGTATGGTGTTGGCGGCGTGAAAGTTACTTTAAAAGGTGCTGGCGTTGATGGCGTATTTGGTACTAGCGACGATATAACCGCAACAACAACGACGAATAGCAAAGGTAACTATATTTTCAATAACTTAGATGCGGGTAAATATCAAGTTGTTGTTAATGGTGTCAGTGGTTATGCCTTTACTAAACAAAACCAAGGTAGCAACGATGCGGCAGATTCTGATGTCGATAGCAGCGGTGCTAGCCATATCGTCACGCTGGCTACCGGTCAGCAAGATTTAACCGTCGATGCGGGTATCTTTTGCGCTAAAGCCTCGGTGGGCAATAAAGTATGGGATGATATGAATCATAACTACTTACAAGATTCATCAGAGCCTGGTATTGGCGGTATTACCGTGACCTTATATAAAGCGGACAATACGTTTGTCGCATCGATGAAAACGGATGACTGGGGCAATTACCAGTTCTCAAATTTAGATCCAGGTAGCTATTACTTACAATTCGATAAAACCAACGTTTGGCATTACAACTACAACCAGTGGAATAACATGAGCAACTGGAAGTGGGCGCCAAAAGATGTAGGTAGTAACGATGCGATTGACTCTGATGTTGCCGGTAATGGTATTTCTACCACTAACGTGACTAAAACCGATGTGTTTACCTTAGTCGCTGGTCAAAACGATACGACGAGAGATGCCGGTATTACGCCATTGGTGATTGACTTAAACGGTGACGGTGTGCAAACCGTTGCACGTTCAGCCTCTATCGGTAGCTTTGACTTATTAGGCAATGGCAGCAAAATCTCATCCGGTTGGTTATCAGGTTCAGATGGCTTCTTAGCGGTTGATAGCAATAGTAATGGCAGTATCGATAGCATTAACGAATTGTTTGGTGGCTTAAATAAAGGCGATGGTTTCGCTAAATTGGCTAACTACGACAGCAACAGCGATGGTGTTGTTAATGCATCTGACGCGGAATTTGCTAGCCTTAAAATCTGGCAAGATGCCAATGGCAATCATGCTACCGATGCGGGTGAGTTAATTAGCTTAGCTGATGCCGGTATTGTCAGCTTAAACGTCAGCTTTATCGAAGTGCCAGAAATCGATGCGCAAGGTAACTTGCACTTAGAACGCAGCAGTGTGGTAATGGCTAATGGCAGCGCAAGAGACATGACCGATGTGTACTTCAATGTTTCAGCCGATGATGTTGCCGCTCAAGGTGTGCAATTACCAAGCTTAGCGAGTTTAGCGTCAGACCCGGTTTGGTTAAGCTAAGGTTTGACTGACGTTTGATTGACAAAAGCCCGGTTTCGGCAACGAAACCGGGCTTTTTTTCATATTGGGCCTTAGTATTTAAGAGACTGCCGTAACTTCTCATTTTTCATAGATAATAACAAAATCAATAAGTTATGATTGAAAAATCGCCTAAAACCACTTTTTCGATTTATCATAAATG
>CAWUNX010000303.1:0-4924 GCA_963923905.1 uncultured Methylocucumis sp. | reverse complement strand
TGAGTAGTTACGTGATTAATTAACATTGGCTTAAGTAATATATAAGTATTGGCTTATTTATTGCTTAGATTTAATAAACATTATTTATCTTAGGGGAATTTATGCATTTAACGAGTAAGCTTCGTAAACAATTAAACGGGCTGTCTCTCTTTATTGGCTTGAGTTTATTGTTTAGTTGCTTTGATGCTTATGCCGTACCTAGCTTTGCGCGACAAACAGGTGTTGCATGTAGCCAATGCCATACTCAGTCGTTTGGGCCGAACTTAACGCCATTCGGCAGAGATTTTAAGTTAGGCGGTTACACCCTGAGTACAGGCAATAATAAATTACCGCCGATTAGTGCGATGATTGTCGGCTCGTATACGCATACCGATAAAGATCAAGACCCCGCCGGTTTTGAGCAGCCTGGCTATAGTAAAAACGATAATTTTACCTTCGACGAAGCGTCATTGTTTTATGCCGGTCGTATATATGGTCAGGTTGGTGCTTTAAGTCAATTAACGTATGACGGTTTTGCCGATAGCATTGCGTTAGATAATACAGATATTCGTTATGCCGATAATATCGATATTATGGATTACCCAGTAACGTATGGTATTTCATTAAATAACAGTCCTACGGTGCAGGATTTATGGAACACGACTCCAGTCTGGGGATTTCCTTATAATGGCTCACCCGTACAACCGGGGGTATCTGGTCATCCTTTGCTTGATGATGGCTTAGGTGCATCCCAAGTTGGTGGAGCAACAGCTTATACGCTTATTAATAACTTGCTGTATTTAGAAGCAGGTGCTTACGATTCTTTTTCTAATAGTTTGCAACGAGGCTTAGCTGGCGCGCTTAGTGATTCTTATATCAAACTTGATGGACCTGCCGCTTATTGGCGGATTGCATTACAACAAGATTGGCACGGTCATTATTTCTCGGTGGGGCATTATGGCATGAGTGCGGATGTTTTATTGCCGAACAGTTTAGGGGATTTTAGCAACGGCGCAGATCAATTTAATGACATTGCTTTTGATGCGACTTATCAGTATTTGGCAAACCTTAAACATATTTTTGAAGTTAAGACCTCATATATTTATGAAGATCAAAACTATGCTATTAGCCGTTTTGGAGGTAGCCGCCGTACTGGTTTAAATTCGTTTAAGCTCAATGCAGCTTATACCTATGATCAAACCTACGGAGTTACGTTTGCCTATAACATGCTAACCGGGTCGCGTAATAGTAATGTTTATAGCAGCGATGCTTTTCCATTTAATACACCCAATAGTGAATATTACACGGCTGAATTGGTTTATGTGCCCTTTGGAAAAAACTATTCTGCAGCGACTTCCTGGCTCAATTTGCGTTTGAGTTTGCAATATATCGGTTATAGCCAATTTGATGGTGTTGGTCCATTTGCTAATGGCAATAACACTTTCATGATTAATGGTTGGTTGGCTTTTTAAATAAATCCATTCATCCACATAACATCTTGTTCTATATCGAGCTGATGTTGAACAAGATGTACTCCAGGAGTTTTTATGGCTATTGAGCGTTTTAGACGATTTCAAGACATTTCGGTGAGTGAGCGGTTATTAAATACTGTATTTTTACTCACCATAGGCTTAGGTTATTTAGCCGCATTATTCAATTTGTATTACACACACCAAGGCTTGGATGGAAAAGCTGGGCTTTCGATAGAAGATGTCATCATTAGTTATCATGGTTCTAATGATCAAACTCGTTTAGGAACAGCGATTACAGGGATTATGAAAGCCAATCTTAAATATGGTTCAGATAAAGATGTCATTTTGGCTTGGATTAATTCTGGTGCCGACGAAGCAGGCTACGACGAAAAAATTGCCCCTATCCTTAATCGTGACTGCATTATTTGCCATAACCCCGCCGTGAATCCGTCATTACCGAATTTGACTACATACGCTGGCGTTTCTGAAGTTGCCCATTCGGGCGGTGCTACTATTCCTAGATTAGTGAGAATTTCACATATTCATTTGTTTGGTATTGCTTTTATTTTATTTTTTATAGGCAAAATATTTTTGCTATGTGAAATACCGGTTTACGTTAAGCGGGTGACTGTTGTTATTCCTTTTCTAGCGATGTTAATCGATGTTATGTCATGGTTTATTACTAAATCCATGCCGTCTTTTGCTTATGTTGTAGTTATCTCAGGCGCCTTAATGGGGATGTCAATGGGGTTTCAAATTCTAATCAGTATTTATCAAATGTGGTTTCACCGTAGAGCTTGATGCAAGGCTTTGCGCGTCTATTTAACTGACACCCTTCAACGCTAAATGCCGTCTGTCGGTTTAGCGATAACAATCATAAAAAACACAATACACCAGGAGTTACTATGGCCATTCCCTTTACCAAAGTCTATTTGTCTAGCGCTGTATCTAATGCTTTGACAGGTTATCGCTTTTTGCCGCAAGCAAGTGGTGATTTTGCTCCGACTGTTTCCACCGTACCTGTCGATGCGTGGGCATCCGGTATTGCCGATCTCAATAGTGATGGTATCGCTGATGTGATTATTGGCGCGCCCGGCGATGATGATAAAAATATTGATGCAGGACGAATCTTTATAGAACTAAGTCGTGCTTCAGGTACGTTAGCATCAGGAACAGCGACGACAGAAATTATTATTGATGGGGTTAATACCGGTGATTTATCCGGTGCTGCTATCGATACCATTGCCGATTTAAATAATGATGGTAAAGCTGAAATTTTAATCGGTGCGCCGGGTATAGATAATGGCGCACTAGTTGATGCCGGGGCTGGTTTTGTTGTTTGGGGACTAGCGAGCGGCAGTGTCGACTTAGGTGACCCAACGGCAGGCGATAGCAAAGGTTATATTATTAATGGTCAAGCCGCTGGTGATAAAGCCGGTCAAGTGATGGCGTCAATTTCAGACTTGAATGGCGATGGCAAAGCAGAGGTATTAATTGGCGCGGTCGGTAATGATGCCGCTGGTATCGATGCCGGAGCGGCTTATGTGGTGTGGGGAAAAAGTTCTTCGTCTATTGTGAATTTAAGCACGGTTAGCTTGGGTACGGGAGGGTATCGGATTATTGGCCAAAACGCAGGCGATGGTGCGGGACAGGCTTTAGCGCAATTAGCCGACCAAAATGGCGATGGTAAGGCAGAAGTGATTGTCGGTGCTGCTGGTAATGATGCCGGTGGTGTGAATGCAGGAGCTGCCTATGTGGTGTTTGGTAAAGCGAATGGTAGCCAAGTCGATTTAGACAATATTGCAAGTGGTATCGGCGGTTATCGGATTACCGGCACTGCGGGTGCAGCAGCGGGTTCGGCAGTGACGGCTTTAGGCGATATTAACGCCGATGGCATTGGCGATATATTGGTTGGCGCTTCTGGGGCGGGTAAAGCTTATGTGGTATTTGGCAAGAATGATACCTCAGAGGTGTTATTGTCAAATGTTGCTAATGGTATTGGTGGTTTTGTCATTAATCCAGAATTAGGTACCGACTTAGCGCGGCTGTCTGTTGCAGGCGGTGCTGATTTTAATCGCGATGGTATTAATGACATAGTCATTGGCGCGCCGACTAATAGCGAGGGCGGTAGTAATGCCGGTGCTGTCTATGTTGTTTGGGGTGGCGAAAACCATGCTATCGATTTAGCCGCAGTGGCGCAAGGGATGGGCGGTGCCAAAATTGTCGGTAGTGCAGGTAGCTTAACCGGTAGCTCAGTCTCTATTCTGCAAGACATGAACGGAGATGGTACGGCAGATTTATTAATCGGTAGCCCTGGTGCTGTCGGTGAGTCGGTTAGTGTGCTTTATTCTCCTAGCACTTGGCAGCCTGATAGCAATATATACGGTACAAACGGCAATGATGTCATGGATGTGGGTTATGGTGGCACACATAAAATTGGTATTGGTGATGACGCCATTTTAGGTTTAAACGGTAATGACACGATTCATGGCAGTGATGGTAATGATAGCATCGACGGTAATGCAGGCAATGATGTGTTATATGGCGATGCCGGTAATGACGTGTTAGACGGTGGCACTGGTAATGATAGTCTTATAGGTGGTGCTGGAGATGACACTTATGAAATTGATAGCCTCAGCGATGCTGTACAAGAAAATTTAGGTGAGGGTAACGATACTGCGGTTGCAACGATTAGTGGTTATACCTTAGCAGCTAATGTTGAAAATTTGCAGTTAAGTGGCGTGTCTTTAAGCGGTATAGGCAACGAACTGAATAATAGCATTACGGGAACGACAGGTAATGACACGCTCAACGGTGGGTTGGGTGTAGATACGTTAGCAGGTGGCTTAGGCAACGATAATTATCTCGTTGATACATTAGTCGATGTCATTCAAGAGGCGAATAGTGCGGGTACTGACACGGTTACCGCCAGTATTGATTGGAGTCTAAGCGATAACCTGGAAAACTTGGTGCTAACAGGCTTAGCTCACACCGGTACGGGTAATACCGCGAATAATAGCATCACAGGCTCAACTGGTAACGATACCTTAGATGGCGGCTTGGGTAATGATAGCTTAGCAGGTGGTTTAGGTGATGATACTTATTATGTCGATAGTGCCACTGATAGTGTTCAAGAAGCGGCTTTAGCCGGTACTGATAGCGTAATCGCGAGTGTTACCTATTCATTAGCGGCTAATCTTGAAGTCTTACAACTGGTTGGCACGGCTTTAACAGGTACTGGAAACAATTCAAATAACACCCTGATTGGCAATAATGGTAATAACACATTAGATGGCGGTGCAGGGAGTGACACGTTAATTGGCGGCTTAGGTGATGATACTTATTACGTCGATAACTTAGGTGATCTGATACAAGAAGACCTGAACGCCGGTAATGATACGGTCATAACCAGTTTAGATGGTTAGGCTATTTCCGAAATTTAAAACCCCCAGTCTTAAAATTTAAGAAGGGTG
>CAWUNX010000302.1:0-4956 GCA_963923905.1 uncultured Methylocucumis sp. | reverse complement strand
ATATTATATTGGCCTATAAATTGCTGCCTCTGATATAACTTATTTATCGAGTAGAGGGTAGTTATGTTGTCAGAAGCCGAACGATTTGAAATTTTTTCACCTTACATCCGTAGCGTTACTCAATGTAGAGAAATACTAGGAGACCTAAATTGGACGTGGGGATTAATCTCGGCCATCGCGGAAATTAGCTGTCCTAAAGAAGCATCATCCATTCTGCCAGCAATGGACGCCACTAAAAAAGGTTTTGCCGATTTAGAGCATAAATTAACCCGTCAATTAGTTTCTGAAGAAACCAAAAAACCTGCCTTGAGCTAGAATCTAAAGCCCAAGTATGTATCGACATTTTAGTCAGGAATTTATACGAAAGAACCGCAGATATAGGATTCTTAGCAACCAATGCCGATATTTGTGATTTCGTCTTAAGCTCGGTGCAAGGCCAAACCCCTTCGGTTGATGCGATTACTCAATTACTGCAAGAATACGTTTCTAAATACACCGTCTACAACGACATTATTATTCTCGATACTGATGGCGTGGTCTTAGCTCGATTAGATGGCTCTGCGGATATAACGGGAAACTGTGCAGTTGACCCGATTATTCAAGAGACCTTAGCCTCGTCAGATGCTTATGTCGAAACATTTGGTAAAACTCAATTAAGACCCGATGATGATTCGGCGTTAATCTATTCAAAGCGTATTGAAAACACATTAGATGGCACTGTGATTGGCATCTTGTGTTTATCTTTCCGCTTTAAAAATGAATTAGAAGGGATTTTCCGCAGCTTACAGAAAAAAGGTGATAAAGCGGTTATGCTGTTATTAGATGCCTATTCTGTCGTCATAGCAACGAGTGATGCTGATCAAATTCCATTAGGCAGAACGATTGAGTCGGTGCCTGAGAATGAAGATTATGCCGTAATCGATTTTGCCGGTAGAGAGTATCTGGCTGTGACGCATCGTGGTCGCCCTTATCAAGGTTATGCGGGTCAAGAATGGTACGGACATGCAATGGTGCCTCTGTCTTATGCGTTTCGTAGCTCCGAGTCAGATAAAGAAGTCAACGATGAGATTCAACGGCATGGCGATGCTTTTTCATTAGACGTATCGAATATCGTTGCTGGCGCAGCGGAAGGAATAAACTTATTCTTGCACCGTGTCATTTGGAACGGTCAAGTGATGGCAACCAATGAAGATGGTAATCTGGTGTCACTAAAAGCCATCTTAAGACAAATTCGCTCAAAAGGGGCGAGCACGGCTAAAGCGTTAGCAGAATCAGGCAGCAAATTGCAAACCACGATGATTACTTCAGAGTTACGCAATGCTGAATCCATCGCTCGCTTAATGATAGATATTATGGATAGAAATCTTTACGAGCGTAGCAATGATTGTCGGTGGTGGGCGCTGACTTCAGAAATTAGACGTATCCTTTCAGAAGGTCGGTTAGACGACAGCGATAAAGCTAAAATCACTGACATTCTGGTTTATATTAATAAACTCTATACCGTTTACACTTGCCTTTTCATTTATGACATTAAAGGCACGATTGTCGCCGAATCCAATTTACACAACGATACGTTGCAACCGGTCAATAAGCCGGTCGGCGCAAGTTATGCCAAAGAAACCTTCTCACTGCGCTCACCGCAAGAATATAGGGTTTCTCCGTTTGAAGAGTCATGGTTATATGACGACAATCCGACTTATATTTATAATGCCGCGATACGGCATATTGACGATTTAAACAAAATCGTCGGCGGTATCGGTATTGTGTTCGATTCAACCCCAGAGTTTAAACACATGCTGGAAGACTGTTTGCCCGATAAAGAAGGCGCTTTTGGACTGTTTGTAGAGCGGCCTAGTGGCAGGATTATCGCGGCGACTGATAAATCAAAATATAAAAAAGGCGATGTGTTATGGATTGACCCAGAATTTTTTGAATTACAACAAGGCACTGGAAAATCCAAAATTGTACTTTACGATAAAATTTATTATGCAGTAGGCTGTTATTCGTCACGCGGCTACCGCGAATTTAAGACAACAGGTGATTACCAAAATGATGTCGCTGCGTTTATGTTTATTCCTATCGGAAAAAAATCAGAAAGTGTGGGTATTTCTGAGCGTGAGGTCATTAATTATCCTCAAGAGCCAATCATCGGTGAGACGATTGATTTAGCGACTTTTTATATTGGCAATGAAGTATTTGCTTTCACGGCGCATGATGTTTTAGAAGCCGTCGATGTTTCGTTATTAAATTACTTACCCGGCGTAAAATCCTATATTTTAGGCAGTGTTATTTATTCCGATAACAGTCCAAATGGGCATGGCGAACATGTGCCTATCATTGTCATTGACGGCAAAATATTGACCCAAACTAAGCCGGTTCAAAATAACAGAGAAAAACCAACAGGCGAAATTATTGTCGTGCGCACCAAAAAAGGCTTGATAGGCTTACTCGTCGATGCGCTAGATGCGATTCCCACTTTTGAAAAAGGGCAAATGCGCAAATTAAGTGAGTTATTGCGTAGCGATGGCGGTTACATCAAAGCGTTGGTTAATATTCAAGACAGTAGCGTGCCTGGTAAAATGCTGGTTGTGCTTGATCAAGACTTAATCCTATCGGCTGTCCGCAAAGAACAGCCGGTAATGGATTTGGAGTACTAAAGAGAAAAGGTAAAGTAGCCTTCGTTATCCTTCCCATGCCGACAAGATGCCCGCTTTCTTGGATGGTAATACTCCGATGACTATCGCCATTATCCGTCATCCCGCCTTGAATATGAGTAAGAAAACCAAAATTTTGGCTCAGGTATTTGAGGTGTCCCTCTACTTACAATACAGGTTGGTTATTGCGCCATGCTGCGTTGGATTTGCCCTTAATAATAACATTACAGATGTAACAAATTCACTTGTTTGCCAAATGTCAGTTTGTACAATGGCGTCAAATCATAATGTAATAAAAAGCGGATTAGCTGCGCTTAATCTATGATTTTTATGAAATATTCCCTGTGTGTACTAACTTCTTGGAGAATTCTGTGAGCGTAATATTTTTAAGGCAAATGTTTGTTCCATTATGCTTGCTAGGCAGCGTCAGTGTGCATGCTGTTGATCTACAAGCGCCCGCTTTGGATCCTGCCGGCAATGTAAAGGCCGAAGTCGGCACCGTCAACGGCAAGAATGTCCTCCGTTACACTTGGCGTGACAGTGCTGGGAAGGCGCGTAGTGCTTCGTTGGTGTGCAGCGACGCCGCTGGCAGCAATTGTGGCGGCTACGCTTGGCAATTCACCTACGAGGCTGATGACGGCACACCCGTGAATGTGAACGCTGCGGCAGGTACTGATGGTGGTTTCGGTTATTTTGTCTCGCATGAGCTGTACCGCAACTTGTCGAACGGAGGCAGCGGGACGATTGCCGGATTGCATGGGCAGGATGACTCGCCGCTTAGCAAATTTTTTGCGGGCACAGGAACTGTCATTTCGGCGGATACCGTCAAGGCCGTCCATGAATTTACCTTAAATTACCCGCATTGGGGTACGCTGAATCCGATGGCTTACGATGCCAACGTTTCGACCAACCCTGCTACCCATGTGAAATATGATCTCCCGGTCAAGATTACTTGGGAGTTTATCAATGGCGTGGATTATCCACTGTGGAGTGTGGAATATGATTTTTCCGGTATCCCTGTCAATGTGGTTTACTCCGACATGCGTGGGCCTTATGGCAACATGAAATTTGATAATAACGGCAGTAGCGTTGTTACCGGGCTGGAATGGGGCGACAAATATGTGTTCACCGCAAGCCCTGTAGGTGGTGGTATCACCACGGGTTCGTCTTGGGATTGGAGTCAGGCAAACCCAGGTGCGCGTTACAATTTGCTGGTCGCTGGTGATTATGAAATGGGCATCGTACAAAACACCGCCTACCCAAATAGCACCTTGGGTAGTGGTTGGTCGGATGACCGAGGCAAGACATCAAATCAGCAGGCCGGTTGTGGGGCGGCTTTAATGCCTTGCGACTGGGAATGGGCTTACCAGTCCATCCAATATGGTTTGAATGCCAATTTAAGCAACAACAAAAAGCTGGCTTGGGGCAGTGCACCTTTCGTAGGCAGTGACTTGACTCAGGTCTACATCAACAACACCGAGACGGAAGCCTTTTCGGGCTATCCTAAAATGGCTTACAGTGTTTGGTTGACCTTTGACAAGTCCGGCGGCGTAAAAACCCGCAATTTGGCAACCGCAGGCGGGCAAATCCAAACTCAGCCGCAAGCACCGTCTGGCACGCCTTTTGTCGGTTACTACCCAAGCTGGTTGAACAATCCGGCTAAGCGCTTGGATCAAGTTTCGCGCACCTTTTCCCATGTGTTCCTGGCCTTCGCCTTTCCGGACGTGGGTGTATTTAACGCTAAAACACGTTCCTTTAATGGCACTGGGCTAGGCTTCACCCAGCCTGTAGCGGAAATCCGCAATGCCATCGCCAATTTGCAGCGTGACGGCATTAAGGTCGTGCTGTCAGTGGGTGGCGCGCAGGCGGCCTTGGACGCGCAAGGTCACGGCAACGGCTGGCAAAACCTCATCAGCCAAGCCCAATACCGCAAGCGCTTGTTGCTGTTTGCCAATGCGCTCGGCGTTGATGGTATCGACATGGATTATGAAGCAGGTGTGGTCAATGATGCGGCGACGATTGCGCAATACAGCAAAGTGCTGACCACGCTACGCAGCATAGCTAAGCACATGAGCAATGAAAACGCCGCCGGAAACGCTAATCCCAAATTGTTCACGATGGCGGCCTCATCTGTGGGGGCGGACTGTGCGCCAGTCAACAGCAAAGACCCTTATTGCAAAAAGCTTAAGCTGAATTCTGCCTGGGCGGGCGCAGGCATCGAGCGTAAGCTGCTAAAAGAAAACCGTCTGGCCAAGCAAGTCGATATGTTGAACATCATGTCATACGACATTGGCTATTACGC